>DASUQU010000086.1:0-5237 GCA_036280495.1 Thermomicrobiales bacterium
GCTGTCTCCTCTCCGGGCCTGCCCACGTTGGGGGCCGCGTGCGTAGGAGACGCCGCGCGGGTCTTTCGAGTTCCCGTAATGTCAGGAGATGCCTGTTGCGGGTGCTGTCCGGTCCTGTTCGGCCATTAGCTGTTGAAGGGCGGCGAGAGTGCGATCGATTTCATCAATGATGGCTTGTAGCCGATTCTCTCCGGGCTTCGCGGCTCCGACCAGTGCGTCCACGACCGCGCGGTAGTACCAGAGTGTGCCGTCACGCCTGCCGTTGAAGTGCGACCACAGGTCTTCGCCTTGGAAGCGGTAACTGCTGAGCACATCCCTCACGTTGTGGAGTTTGTCGGCCGCTACCACCAGCCGGACCGAATAGGGCTCGGTCCGGAGTCGCCGGACAAATGCCTCTTTCCGTTCGGGCCAGGGCGGCTTCGGTATTTCATCCGTATCCGAGCACGCCGCGACAATGCGGGCGACCTGATCGCCAAAGCGCCGATGAATCTCCTCAAGCGTCTCCTGCCCGCCCTGATCCTCGACCGCATCGTGCAAGAGCGCGGCGATCGCCTCGTTTTCAGTCGCGCCGTGGTCGAGCGCGATCGCGGTGACGGCGAGCAAGTGGGCTATGTAAGGGGTGTCAGATCCCTTGCGCCTCTGCCCGGCATGGAGTCGTGCCGCGTACACCAGCGCTTCCTCGAATGCATTCGAATTCCCCATAGGATCCTCCAGGCGACGACGCGGCTCGAGCTATGAGCTGGCGTATTGCTGTTTGACCGCGTCCGCGAGCTTCTCGGCAACGGCGACGACGGCGAAATGGATGTTGGCGCGGGGACCGGTCGGGAAGATCGAAGCGTCGACGATGCGCAGACCGTCCACTTTATGAACGAGCGCATTGTGGTCGACGACCGTCATCGCATCAGACGCCGGTCCCATGCGGCAGGTGCTCGAGGGATGGAACGTGGTCCCGAAGCGGGACAAGGTCCAGGCCGGAAGTTCGCCGGCATCTCCCCAGGGAGGCATCTCTTCGGCGTATGGCTCGAGCACGCGCTGCATCGGAGCCGAGGCAATGATCCGTTCGACGAGCTCGATGCCGTCGCAAAGCGCCTCCAGATCGGCCGGGTCTCTGAAGTAGGCGTGGTCGATGTCGAGCGGGGCCATGGGGTCAGCGGAGGTCAGGCGCACCCGACCCTGGGAGCGGGCGAATTGCAGACTAGCCGTGATCCAGACAAACCAGGCGCAGAGTGACTCGTCGAAGTTCTGCCCGATGTAGACGTGGAGATCGATGTCGTCCCCCGCATGCCGGCTGCGCGCCTTCGCTAGCACGGGAATGAACGACCGGGAGCGTGGAGCGTGCTCCGGGCGCACCAGCCGCGGTCGCGGTCGATCGGGTGAGGCGAGGGGATGATCGAGGAGATTCTCGCCGACACCGGGGAGATCACGGACGACCGGAATGCCCAACTCGCGAAGGTGCGGACCGGGGCCGATCCCTGAGCGGAGTAGGATCGCGGGTGAGCCATACGTTCCGGCGCAGAGGACGATCTCCCGGCCGGTGACGTCACTACCGTCGACCAGCCGGACACCGAACGCGCGACCGTTCTCGATGAGCACGCGATCGACCGGACTATTGGCGCGAAGCGCGAGGTTGCGCCGGGAGCGGACCGGCGCCAGATAGGTGAAGGCGCCATTCATGCGGATGCCGTCGGCGATGTTTTTCGGCGCTGGACCAACGCCTGGCGTCTGGATCGCGGTCCGATTGAGATCGGGCACGATCGGCAGTCCGGCAGCATCGGCGGCGACCATGAACGCCCGCTCGGCCGGCGCGATGTCTCGCTCCGCGACCCGAAACACGGGCACCGGGCCGTTAGTTCCGGCGAGTGGCCCGCCTTGCGGATCGCTCTCCGCCCGCTGGAAGTACGGCAACATATCCCTGAAGCTCCACCCGGGGTTGCCGAGCTCCGCCCAGCTGTCGTAGTCGGCGGCGGAGCCCCGGAGCCAGACGCAACCGTTGACCGTCGTCGTGCCGCCGACGATCCGCGTGCGTGGGAGAGGGAAGGCATTGTCGGCTTCCCGCCCAGCGAGCGTGAACCCCCAACTATGCGAGTCCGGCCAGACGTTTGTCGGATCGAGGAGATCTGGCGGCCAGGCGGCGGGATCGGGGCCGTAGTCGGGCCCGGCCTCCAGCAGCAGGATGGAACGATCGACATCCTCCGTCAGCCGGTTGGCAAGGACGCACCCAGCAGCGCCGGCCCCGACGAGGATGATGTCGTACTGCGGAGTCTTCCCGGCCCTCATGTGCGATCTGTACCTCTTGCGACGACTCGATTGCTCGCCATGACTTTCGGCCTCGTTCCATGCTGCTGGGCCGTCATCGACACGATCATAAGGGCGGACGGAAATCGCCGCAGAACGCCATCCGTTGACAAGCCATGGTCGCCTTTCTAGCCTTGCCGGGCAGAGGTGCGAAATCGCGAGCAACGCCGAGCAATCGGCATCCGCCGATCGGCGAGGTTCCCCCTGCAGTGGCATCAGCACTTGTCGTGAAAAGGAGGGAGCGAAAGTGTCAGATTCCGGGATGCGGCGGCGAACGCAAGGACAGGCAGCGCTCACGCGGAGACGAATGCTTCAGGCCACCGCTGGCGCCGGACTCATGGTCAGTCTTGCCCAGGGCAACTTGCTCCGGCCCGCCCACGCTCAGGACATCACCTTCTCCCGGGACTATGAGGGGACGACCCTCAATCTGTTGATGGAAGATCTATTGGAGACGACCATCATCGAGGAGATGCTGCCGGAGTTCACCGAGCTGACCGGCATCACCGTCAACTTCGAAAAAGTCGCCTACCCCGTCATGCACGAGAAGCTCGTCCCACAGCTCGCTGCCGGCCCTGGGAATGGGTCGTACGACGTCCTCGAGGTCGATTTCTACTGGGTCTACGAGTTTGCGCGGTCGGGATGGGTAGAAGACCTGGCGCCTCGCATCGAGGCGTCAAATGGTCAAGTTGACCTGGCGCGCTACATTCCCGCGCTGCTCGACATCGGGTCGACGGTCGACGGCACGACCTATTACCTGCCCATGTTTCCCTATCCGATGGGTCTGATCTACCGCGAGGATTTGCTCAACGACGAGGACTTCCGAGCAGCCTACCAGGAGCAGACTGGTACCGAGTTGGCGCTGCCGGACAGTGTCGAGAGCTACGTCGCGATGGCGGAAGCAGTCTCCGCGCTCGACCAGGACATCTACGGTGCGGCCATGCAGGCCCAGCAGGTCGACCCGATTGTGATGGAATTCTGTAACTTCCTTTACGGGCTCGACGGCGCCTACTACAACGCGGATATGACGGCGCCGGCGATCAACGATGAAACTGGAGTGAAGGCCGCCGAGCTCTACGCGCGCTGCGTCAACAGGGCGGCACAGCCGGGTGCGGCCGGTGCGGACTTGAACGACACCATGGCGACCTACAGCCAGGGTCGTGCCTTCAGCATGATCTCCTACATGTTCATGCTCTCGGTCTTCAATGACGACGAGGCCTCGACCGTCAAGGGCGTCAATCAGATGACAGTCATGCCCGGTGGCCATGGCCTTACCGGCTCCTGGAGCTGGGGTCTCCCGGTCTCCTCCCCCAACCCGGACGCGGGCTGGGAGTTCATCAAGTGGGTCGAGTCGCCTGAGATCGCGATGCGGCGGGCGCTCGCCGGGGGCGTACCGGCGCAGGAAGCGCCGTACGAGAATGACGAGTTCCTCACGAAGTACCCGTGGATGCCACAGGCCAAGGATATGATCGCGTCCGGCGAAGGACTCCCGGCCGTGACCAAGCAGGCGCAACTGGTGGAGATCATGGGCCGCCACTTGGGTGATGTCGTCTCCGGCGCCAAATCCGCCCAGGAGGGAATGGACGCGGCCGCGGAGGAGTTGACGGCGCTGTTGTAGCAGGGTTGTCGTAGCAGGGATAAGGAACCATGGTACAGGCAATAACCAAAATCCGGCATCCGCTGGAGCCGCTCTCGGTCGGTGAGCTCTCAGAGGCCGTGGCAATCCTCCGCGCCGGAGTTCCCGGCGGCGTCTGGGACGACCGCCGCTTCCGGTTCGTCGAAGTCGCGCTGCGTGAACCGCTGAAGGCAGACGTGCTCGCGGCCGAGGCGTCGGGGAACGGACACGACCTACCACGGGAGGCGCGGGCGGTCCTCATCGATCGCGCGGAGCGAGGAACAGTCGAGGCGCTCGTTTCCCTGACCGATGGTCGAGTCACGAGCTGGAACCTGATCGAGGCCGGCCAGGCGACCTTGACCCTGGAAGAGATCCTCGCCTGCGAACAGATCGTGCGCCAGGATCCTGACTTTCAGGCCGCGATGCATCGGCGGGGTATCACAGACATGGACCTCGTCTGGGTCGATCCCTGGCCATTCGGAGTCTACGAGGACGAGGCCGATCTTGAGGGACGCCGCTTGACGCGCGGCATCGTCTGGGTCCGCTCCAGTCCCGACGACGAAAACGGCTACGCGCACCCGGTCGAGAACGTGATCGTCATCTTCGATCTGCATGACATGGAGGTTGTTCGGGTCGAGGATCACGGCGTGGTGCCGGTCCCGGCCAGGAACGCCAACTACCGTCTCGACGATGTCGGTCCGTTGCGATCGGATCTCAAGCCGCTGGAGATCAGCCAGCCGGAGGGCCCAAGCTTCACCGTCGACGGCGCTCTGGTTCGGTGGCAGAAGTGGCAGTTCCGGGTCGGGTTTACGCCCCGCGAGGGGCTGGTCTTGCACACCGTCGGCTGGGAAGAGAACGGCCGCCTGCGTCCGATCCTGCATCGTGCGGCGATGTCGGACATGGTCGTGCCGTACGGTGACCCGGCGCCGACGCATCACCGCAAGAACACCTTCGATGGCGGCGAGCTGAACTTCGGCGCGCTGGTCAACTCGCTGACGCTCGGTTGCGACTGCCTGGGTGAGATCTATTACTTCGACGCGGCGCTGGTCGACCAGGACGGTCGAGCCTATGCCGTCAAAAATGCGATCTGCATGCACGAGGAGGACTACGGTGTCCTCTGGCGGCACATGAACATGCGCACCAACCAGACCGAGCTGCGCCGCTCACGTCGCCTGGTCATCTCTTCATTCTCGACGATCGGCAACTATGACTACGGCATCTTCTGGTACCTCTATCAGGATGGCACAATCCAGTGCGAGGTGAAGCTGACGGGCATCCTCTCCACGGGCGCCGTGCCCGCGGGGCAGACCCCAAAGTACGGTCAACTCCT
>DASUQU010000087.1:0-2553 GCA_036280495.1 Thermomicrobiales bacterium
GCCGCGAGGACCGCCGGCGTCTCGCTCTTTCTCGAACCACTCAACCGCTACGAGGCCTACATCGTCAATCGGGTGGAGCAGGGCGCCGCCATCGCGGCGGAGGTCGGCCCGGAGATCGGCGTCATGGCCGACTTCTTCCACATGGGGATCGAAGAGGTCGACATCGCGGCCAGCATCCGCGCGAATCGCCAGCACGTCGTCTACGTCCACGTCGCCGACAGCAATCGATTGCAACCCGGACGTGGTCACCTCGACTTCCGTCCCGGCTTCCGTGCCCTGAAGGAGATCGGCTACGACGGCCCGCTCGCCATCGAGTGCCGCGTCGACGGTCCCTACGACGAGGCGATCCGGGAGGCGGCCGCGCTGATCCGGAGGGAGTGGGACGCCGCGTAACGACGGAAACAGACTGGCCCATTATCCGGAACCAGCGTTAGCCGTCGACGAGTGGCTTGCTGCCCCGAGATTGGCATGATTCTTGCTTAACATCGATGTTAATAAGGAGGCTCCCAAGACCTAGACGCAATGGGACGAGCATCCTTAGGAGAGGTCATCTGCGATGACCGAAAAGCCTCCCTCCCTCATGGCTGACGATCACCGGCTCCGCTTCGCGTGTGCCTGTGCCTCCGCGGCCCCCGTCGCGGAAGACCCCTGGGTTGCCATCGTCAACCAACGCAAGCTCAATGACGGCACGAAGGAGCTGATTCTTAACGCCATCTACCGCCAACCGCGCACGATCACGCAACTGGCTGAGCTGCTCGCCATTTCTGCTCCGGCCGTGCACCGGCACGTGGTCGAAATGCTTGCGGACGACTTGATCCAAGAGGTGGACTTAGTAGCGCCACAGCGGAGCCGGAGCAGCGAGCGCTACTACCGTCCCAACTTCCCCGTCGTACTCGCCGCTGATCGCGACGCCCTGCAGCCGGTCCTCGAGGACCTGGCAGCCGACATCGCCGCGGCCTTCCGGCGGCGGCACGCGGCGCTGACGAACGCACTCGCCGAGACGAGTCTGCCCGCCCGCGGGGAACCGGTCGAGCTAGTGCACCACTATCTGTACACCACAGCGACCCGCCTAGCCCGGGCTCGGCTGGAGGCTGACGGCGCGCTGCCTCCCTGGCCTGATCATGCTGATGGTTCGCGCTGGATCTGGTGGGCGGAGGAAGCCCCAGAAACGGAGGTGCCATGACGATATGGGCATGCACGTGGAGATAGTTTGCACACGCTTGCGATGCGAGAGATGGATGATGACACGCGTCTATCTCAGCACAACGGAGAAACGCAATGGACAGCACGGCTCTGCTAATCGATCGCCGCCGCACGCTTAAAGGGATAGCGGCCATCGGCGCCAGCGCGGCGCTGGCGACCACCGGCCATATCACGCCGGTGGTCGCCCAGGAGATCGACGACGACGCGATCTTCAACTTCGCCCTCAACCTCGAGTACCTCGAGACGGAGTACTACCTGCGCGGCACCACCGGCGCGGGCCTCAGCGAGGAGGACATCGGCGCGGAGCCAGGCGAGGTCACCGGTGGCACCTTGGTGCCCTTCGCCACCGACGCCATCCGCCAGTTTGCCGAGGAGTTGGCCGCCAACGAGCTGGCCCACGTCCGGTACTACCGCGAGAGCTTGGGAGATCAGGCGGTTGACCGCCCGGCGATCGACCTGGCGGGCGCTTTCGCTGCCGTCGGTCAGGCAGCCGGATTCGGCGACAACTTCAATCCCTTCACCGATGAGCTCAACTTTATCCTCGGTGGGATGCTCTTCGAGGATGTCGGCGTCACGGGCTACAAGGGCGCCACGCCGCTCATTCAGGACAAGACCAAGCAAGGAGACATCGCGGGGATCCTCGCCGTCGAGGCCTACCACATGGGGATGGCCCGCTCGCTCCTCTATCAGGCGGGTCCGACCGCGCAGCAAGCCGCCAACGCGATCACGGTCGCCCGGGGCGTGCTGAACGACATGCCAGAGATCGAACAGGGCATCGCCATTAATGAGCGGGCCAACTTCGTTCCGTCAGATGAGCGGGGCATCGCGTTTACGCGAACGCCCGAGCAGGTGCTGCAGATCGTCTACCTCACACCAGAGACGGGTGTGAGCAGCGGCGGCTTCTTCCCCAACGGCGTCAACGGTGACCTCGCCTCAACCTAATTCGACGTGGGCGGCGCGGTTCGCGCTGGATCTGGTAGGAGCGGAATCTCATGGGACCGCTAGCCCAGTCTTCCACGACGCGCATCGGAATTATCTTCGGAACGGGTTGCGCATCAGTCGAGGCAACCCCGCACCTCGTGGGATTGGTCGTCACGCAAAAGGAAGGAGATCTCGATGAACGCTTCGCGGTATTTCCTTGGTCGATCGGTTCACATCGCATTGCTCCTCGCGTTAAGCCTGCTGCTTCTGGTCCCGGCTATTGCCGCTCAGGACGATGCAAACGAGGCCCATCCCGCCCATATCCATTCCGGCAGCTGCGATCAGCTCGGCGACGTCGTCTATCCGCTGGCGGATGTTGCCGCCCCGACCGGCGAGGAGATGGGAGCTGCTGGCGGCCATCCGGTCAAG
>DASUQU010000088.1:0-3140 GCA_036280495.1 Thermomicrobiales bacterium
GCCTTTCATTGCCGTGTTCGTCGACGGGTTGAGATCGGCCGAGCCACCGATGTAGGTTGGCACCCGCGGCGCGAAGGCGTTGATGATCTCGCCGGAGGCCTTGCGCGTCGAGATCGGCTTGGCGTCAGGCTCCCAGGTCGGCAGGTCGCTGTCCCAGCCGTCCGGGAGCTGGTTATCCCAGGCCAGCCTGAGCGTCGCTGCCAGTTCCGGGTACTCCTGCGCATAGGCGCGGAAGACTCGTTGCCATGCCGCCTCTTGCGCCGCGCCCCGCTCGCCGATGGCTTTGAAGTGCGCGGCGACCGTGTCCGGGACAAAGAAGGCGGGCTCCAGGGGGTAGCCGAGCGCCTCCTTCGTCCTCGCCACGCCCTCGGCGCCAAGCGGCGCGCCATGAACGCCGAAGGTGGCCGCTTTCGGCGAACTGAAGCCGATGACCGTGCGGGCGCAGATGAGTGAGGGGCGCTTGGTCTCGGCCTGCGCCGCCGTCAGCGCGGCGCGCACCTGGTCGGTGTCCATGCCGTCGATCTCTTGCACGTGCCAGCCGACAGCGCGGAAGCGCGTTGGGATGTCCTCCGAAAAGGACAGGCCGATGGTGCCGGCCAGCGTGATCTCGTTCTGGTCGTAGAGATAGATCAGTTTGCCGAGACCGAGATGGCCGGCGAGCGAGGCAGCCTCGGCGGCTACCCCTTCCATCAGGTCACCGTCAGAGACGATGCCGTAGATGTAGTGATCGATGACGTCGTACCCCGGGCGGTTGAACGTAGAGGCCAGGAACCGCTCGGCGATGGCCATGCCCACGCCATTGGCAAAACCCTGTCCGAGTGGACCCGTAGTGACATCGATACCAGGAGCGTGGAGTCGCTCGGGATGGCCTGGCGTCTTGGAGCCAAGCTGGCGGAAGTTCTTCAGCTCGTCGAGCGACAGATCGTAGCCAGTGATGTGCAGCAGGCTGTAGAGCAGCGCTGAGCCGTGGCCGGCAGAGAGAACGAAGCGGTCGCGATTCGGCCATTCCGGTTCTTGCGGATCAAAGTCCATGAACTCGGCGAAGAGGACGTAGGCCATCGGAGCCGCGCCGAGCGGTAGACCGGGGTGACCGGAGTTGGCGGCCTGGACCGCGTCGATAGAGAGGACACGAAGCGCATTGATGGCTTCGGTTTCAAGCTCACGGTCGAGCGCGGGGGGAGCGACGGCGGTCAAGAGAACCTCCTCGGACGACAGCGTGGCAAACGAAGACGCCACGCGGCCGGCGACTTGAGACAGTCAGGTGGCGGGGTATCCCCGTAATGTCAAAGTATCCCATGTCCTGGTGAGGCGATCCGCCAGGAGCGGGTGCGCGTCGTCCCTTTCGCGTGATGCGAGATGCATTCGTCAAAGATGGCAAAGGTGGCAATGCTGGTAAGTGGTCGGTGTTGATGGCCTCAGGGGGGACCCGCCTCCGGGTTGCGGTACTGAACAGAATCGGGCCGGCCGATCGATGGTGACAATGGACGAAGGATGACCATCGCGACCAGCACGAGACTGAGTAGCACGAGCAGCGCCGTAGGCCTTCCCAGCCCGAGCACGTCGACGATCAGCGCCCAGAGGAGGGGGCCGACGAGGGCAGCGAAGCGACCGGCCAGTGCGTAGAGCCCGTAGAACTGTCCCAGGTACTGCGGCGGGGCGATCCCGACCATCAAGGGGCGGTCAGAGGCCCAGATCCCACCCAGCGCGAACCCCGCGATCGGGGCAATCAGCCATAGCGCATCTTCGGTCAGCAGGGAGAACCCAGTGGCGGCGATGAGCGCTAGCGCAATCGACCACAACGTCAGCACGCGCATGAGGCTGTCGCGCGCGCCAATACGATCGACGACGAAACCCCAGAAGATGCCGCCAACGACAGCAGCGCTGAGGCCCAACAAGAGCATGAGATCCTTTTGCTCCGAGGTGAATCCGAGCGTCACGACGAGGTAGATCCCGAGGAAGAGGCCAATCGTGTTGGCGGCCTCGGCGTAGAAGGCGCGGCCGACCAGAAACCGGATCAGATCCGGGTAGGAGCGGGCGCGATGAGCCGTCGCCACCAAGTCCCGCATGGCATCGCGGGCGGCGCTGAGCGGCGCCACCTGCTCGACCGCGCGAGGTGGCTCCTTCACCCACAGGAAGCAGGGGATGGCAAGGAGCAAGAACGCGATCGCAGTCAGCTTGAAGATCGTCTCGTATTCGCCACCAGCGCGCAGGACGAGGAAGCCGAGACCGAGACCGAGCAGCGCGCCGAAGTTGCTCAGCCCACTGGCGATCCCCCCGACCCGTCCCCGGTTCGCCGGTGTGCTTACGACGGGCAGAAGCGCGTCGTAGATGACCACACCCGCCTGAAAGAAGAGGTTCGCTCCGAGGAAAAGGGCGAGCGAGGTCCAAAGGTTACCGCCGACGAAGAAGGTTAACAAGCAACAGCCGGTGACCGTGATGATCAGCAGCGGTACGCGCCGCGGGAGATGATCGGAAACGGCGCCGATCCAGGGGCCCACACCGAGCATGAGCAGCATGGTGATGGTGTTGGCGAGCGAGATATGGCCATCGACCCCGCCCATCACAGCCACGACCCAAACCGGAAAGTAGTTGGTAATCATGGTCTGCTGAAAGACGGTGTCACCCAGATCGTAAACCACCCAGCTTGCGGTGCTGCGGCGGGAAGGTGTCCATGGATCTGGTTCATAGGCCGTTGCTTCGGGCGCAGCTGTGCCTGCCGCGTGGGACATCCTGACCTCATGCCCTGGATCGCGAGTGCTCGGTGTCTGGATTGTGGACGCGGGTTGCGGTGGCATCACAAGACCCTCTTGACAAGCTCAGGATGTCCGGATATAGTGTACGTACAGTCCCGAGGGGCCGAGCAGAAGCGAAGCTCCCACCGGACATCAGATTGGAGCGGCGGAGCATCGCGGGGTACTCCGACGCCACCTGGGTGACCCGGGACCGCCGGGAAAGGGCGCATTGTTGCGGGGCATGCGCACGGAAGCGGCTGGTCAGGGAGCGGGCGGAAGCGGAGTCGGTCGGGACTGTTTCTTTTTCCCGGTGATGATGATTCAGACAACCCTCTGGTTGTGCAGCCCTGCTATCTCCTCCTTCTCGTACCCCAACTCGGAGAGAATCTCGTCCGTGTGGTCCCCGAC
>DASUQU010000089.1:0-7818 GCA_036280495.1 Thermomicrobiales bacterium
GCGCCAGCGGCTCGCCCACACCATCGAAGAGGTCTGGTACTCGGAGGAGGTTCGAGCAACAGAGCTCACTCCCCTGGACGAAGTACGCACAGGCCTCGTCTACCTTCTCTCCACATTCGTCGATGTTATCCCCAGCCTATACCGTGACCTCGAGGAAGCGATTTCAGTGGTCTACCCGGACAACACGACCGCCGTGCCACCGATCCTCATGCCAGGAACCTGGATCGGTGGTGACCGAGATGGCAACCCTAACGTCACACCCGAGGTTACCGCCCAAGCACTCGATTTGATGCATACGGCGGCGATCGGGCTATTGCAGGACCGCCTCCTCGAGCTAGCCGGCCGACTGTCACTCGCGACCAGCATCTCCGGTCCCGCGCCGCTGCTCGACCCGCTCATCGGGGATCTCTCGGAGCGATTCCCGGAAACGGCCGAGCAGGTCTGGCGTATCAACGCCGGCGAACCGTACCGACAGGTATTGACGTTGATGCGCGAGCGTTTGCGCGCCTCGGGTGACCACCAGCCGGCAGGATATGCGGCGTCTTCAGATTTGTTGCACGACCTCCTGCTCATCGAGCAATCGCTGCGCAGCCAAGGGGCGCATCGGATCGCAGACGGCGATCTGAGAGATGTCATCCGACTGACTCAAGTTTTCGGGTTCCACCTCGCGGTCATGGATATTCGCGATCACGCGAAACGGCACGCCGCCGCTCTGGCAGAAATTTTCCGGCAGACCGGACTAACCGGCTCCTATTTCGACCTGGTTGAGCAGGAACGGACTGCTCTCCTCGCACGCGAGATTGAAAACCCTCGCCCCCTCATCCCGGCCAGCCTGGAGCGATTTTCAGATGAAACCCGCGACGTTGTCGGCACGTTCCGGGTCCTCGCCGAAGCGCTCAACGGACGGCATCAGGGCGCCATCGAAACCTACGTGATCTCCGGAGCCGAGGTTCCTTCAGACGTGCTGACCGTCCTCCTTCTGATGAAGGAGTCAGGATTGGCGGAGCCGGGAGGAGCAGGCGCCCGATTGTCCATCGCTCCGCTCTTCGAGCAAGAGCAGGGACTCCACAACGCCCCCGGGACCATGGCAACGCTCCTTCGCCTCCCCGTCTATCGCCGCGCGCTACAGGCGCGCGAGGACATCCAGGAGGTCATGATCGGCTATTCCGACTCAAACAAGGAGATCGGGTTCCTCGGTTCGGCCTGGGCCCTCTATCAGGCGCAGGGGGACCTGACCGAATTATTCGAAGCGGAAGGGATCCGTCACACATTTTTTCACGGTCGGGGCGGCGCAATCGGCCGCGGCGGCGGCCCGACCAACGTCGCCATCCTTGCGCTGCCACCGGGGTCGGTGGCGGGCCGAGTCAAGCTGACTGAGCAGGGCGAAGTCATTGCTTCCCGGTATGCCACGGCTGCGGTGGCATACCGGGAACTGGAGCTCGTTAGTGGGGCCGTATTAGCGAGCTCCGTAAACGTGCTCCCGATTCCGGATCCCGAACGCCTTGCCTCGTTCGAAGAAGTTATGGCAGAGATGTCGACAGCAGCTGTTTCGGCATATCGGGATCTCGTCTATGGCGATCAGGAGTTTGTCCGCTTTTTCGAACAGGCGACGCCACTTTCCGAGATATCCCGATTGCAGATTGGCTCCCGCCCGGCGAGGCGGCAAGAAACTCGGCGAATCGAGGATCTCCGGGCAATTCCTTGGGTGTTCGCGTGGACGCAGTCCAGGTTTCTACTTCCCGGCTGGTTTGGCGTCGGAGCAGGACTCGAGCGGGGTCGGGAAGCTTTTGGCGCTGAGTTTTTGCAGGCGATGGATCGAGAATGGCCATTCTTCGCCGCAACCATTGCCAATGCAGAGATGGCGCTTGCCAAGTCCGATCTCGATATCGCCGAGCGCTACTCGAATCTCGTTGCCGATGCTGAGCTTCGGGCTCGCATCTGGCAGCGCATTCAGGATGAGCACGAGCGATCCACGCGGGAGATCCTGCGCCTGACCGGCCAGGATCGCCTGCTGGACCGCGAACCCGTCTTGCGCCGGTCGATCGACCGGCGCAATCCGTACGTTGATCCGATCTCGTTTGTGCAATTGGAGTTGCTGCGACGGCTGCGAGGCGGTGTCGGTCAGGACTCGGCGTTGCGCGCGATATTGCGCACAGTCAATGGAATCGCCGGCGGTCTAAAGAGTACCGGTTAGTGCTAAACAAAAGTGACCGCGGGATCTAGCGATCCCGCGGTCAACGTGGCCTCTGTCTAAGCCCTAACCACAACGGCCGGGCGCGAAGACTAGCTACTCAGGGGCGACAACCCCAGGTGGCAGAAGCACCTCACCCGTGGCCGCTACCGGCGGAAGCGGGTTGAGGGCAATTTCATTGATGTCGGCGGCGAACTCATCACCGGCCGCCACATCGCCAAGGTCCACCGAATAGGCGACACCCTGCTCTTCCAGGTCTGTGTTCACACTGCCTTCGACGACCTGGTAGACGCCCTCTCGGACGGCGGTCGTGCAGGTGTTGACGTCGAAGCCAAGTGCGAGACACGCCAACTCAACAGACGAAACTTCAGGTGCCGTTGGTTGCGCCGCAACCGGACCCGCCATCATGAATGGCACCGCCAGGCTCAACAGCCCCGCTCCCAGCCGCACGCATGAAATTCTGCTCATTTTGACCTTTCCCTCCGCGACTCTCACCCCGAGCCCAAGATCGACAAGCCAGGCAGCCCCCCGACCGCTGCTCGCCAGACGCTCACTACGCCCAGCGCATTGTACTACCTGCCAGCCGCAAGTAAAACCCCCCAGTCACTAATCCATACTTCCGTCGGATTCGTCCGGGTCCCCGTCGGATGGCCCAAGCGAATAGACGTACCCGTCCTGGCTGCTGACGATGACACTTTCGCCGATGACTGCGATGTCGGCGGTGACGGTCCCTCCCGTAACATGCGTCCAGAGGGTCGTGCCGCCCTGGCTATCGATCGCGGTGACCGTTGGTCCGCTGCCAATGTAGACCCCATCATCTGCGAGTGTGGCCGACGAGCGAATGGCATAGCCGAGCGGGCTGCTCCAGCGCGTCTCACCACTGGTGGCGTCTATTGCGCGGACTGCCTGGTCGTCGCCCCCGAGAAAGACGACGCCATCCGCCGCCGCCGGAGACGACTCTCCTCCGATCTCTCGCCGCCAGAGCTGCGTCCCCGTATTCAGCTCGAGCGCTGTAAGTGACGGTGCATTTGTCGCTACGAACGCGACGCCCCGCGCAATTGCGGGCGTCGTAAACGCTTCGCCCCCCAAAGGTCTCTGCCACAACTCACGTCCCGACTCGGCGTCGATGGCCGTAGCGGCGCCCGCTTCGTCCGCAATGACGACCACCCCCTCGGCCACAGCCGGCGAACCAAACAGCAAGTTCTCGTTCCGATAGTGCCAAATTTCTTCCCCGGTCTGGGTAGAAAACGCCGATAGGTGACCTTCCTGCGTCGCGACGAAGACCCGGTCCCCCTCCACTACCGGCGAGCACGAACCGGCAAATCGCAGTGGGACGCTCCAGCGCTCCTTTCCTGTCTCCGCATCGATGGCTAGCAGCGTGTAACCGGCAGCAACAAACAGCGTGTTGTCAGAGAGTGCCGGCGTCGCGCGGGCAACGTAGTCCCCGATGTGGGCCCTCCACAGCTCCCTCCCATCGCTGAGCCGCAACGCGACGAGACTTCCCGCCTTGGTGGCAACATAGACGGTGCCGGACCCGACGACCGGCGACGCATAGCTTTCGCCACCGACGAATGTTTTCCACTTCACGATCGGGCGTTCGAGAGGCGCCGGTCCCGGATTTTCTCCGGTCCGCGCCGCGTTACCACGAAACATCGGCACGATGGCGCCAGGGGCAGTTACCTCGGCAGGGACTTCCGCCGGATCAGCCGTCGGTGTCGGGATTGCCACCAGCGTCGGCGGTGCCAAGCTCTGCGACCCAGCAAAGCCGAGAGTTTGTATCAGCGCCCCACCGAGGACGACCGAAGAAACGACCACCGTCGCGGTCCCGGCGCGAGCCATGTTGCGGTCATCCCGCCTGAGCCGCAAGAAACCAGCGAGGACACTCAGCAATCCAAGAATGAAAACCGGAGCGGCGATTCCAGAAGCACCGCCGAACCAGAGCGCCAGCAACGCGGCGATTGCGCCGACCCAGACTAGGCCGACGCCTTCCCCGGACTCGCTCGCCATGCGGCGTCGGCGTTCCTCGCGATCGCGCTCCCTGGCCGCGAGGAGGTAGTCCGGCAACGCGAACTGGGTCTGCCGTGTTCTGGTAATGCCGGAAGTCGCCACACTGGCAAGCAGCACGCCGCAGTCCGCGCAGAACTCGGATGCTGGCGGATTGACTTGACCGCAAAGACCGCAGCGCCGCTCTCGAACGTCCATGTCATAAGTTCCATTTCGCCCTGGGATCCGAGCGTTGCGACCGATGGTCGTAACCTAAATACTCGTCTCTCGAGCCGGCAGGGTGGCAACGCATATTGTCCAGGGAAAAGATCCGACGAGCCTCCGCACCTCGAGCTGTTCACCCACTAATGCTCCAAAGGCCGATCGCGACCAGAACTGCTTGTGGTCTGGGTCGCTTCCCCTGGGTCGCACGTCGAGATTCTTCCCGCGCGCGGCATTAGCGAGACAGAACATCGGCTCGTGAGGCACGCTGAGGACGACCCCCCAGCGGGCGACACGTGCCAGCTCAGTTAAGGCCCGGCGGGGCAGATCGCCGGGAAGGTGCTCGAGCACCTCGAAACAGCCGACAACATCAAATGAGCGGTCTGGAAATGGGAGTTCAACGACGCTCCCCGCGACAAACCGCACCTCCGGGTTTGCGCTAGCGGCAATATCCAGCGCCGGGCCGGAGACATCACAGCCCGTCAAAGCGATTCCCGGCACTGCGTCGATGATCCTGCGGGCGACAAACCCCTCGCCGCAACCGGCATCGAGAAACGTTCGTGGCGCGAGCGCCAGAACCTCCGCGATAATGCGGCGATGGAAGCGGTCGATGAGCGCCCGCTGTAGTGGATTCGCCGCGGTGTGCTTGCGGTAATTGCTCGACAGGTGAGACCGAGCTTCAAGGCTCATGTCGAATACTCCGGTTCTGGCCCGTCAGGCCTCGCCCGTTTTCGTCAGGAAAGTATCACGTATCGGCGGTATCAACGGTGATTCGCGCCGGCTCGCGCCAGCCTCACCGCACCCCAAACCAGCGGCGTCACCAGAAAGAGCGCCAGACGATAAGCGATTGCCGCCAACACGACGGGTCCGGTGGGGATTCCCGCCAGGCGGGCTGCGGCTGCCATCAATGCCTCTCGCACACCCGCTCCGCCCGGCACCGGGCTGAGCATGCCCACCAGCACCGGGACGCCCATGATCCCGAATAGGAGCGAGAGCGAAATCGCGACACCGAAGAGCTGTAACAGCGCAGCCATGATGCCAATCTGGATAGCCCAGAACGCCGCGGTAAGGGCGAGGGCGATCAGTGCGAGGATCGGATGCCTGGTCGGGCTGGAGAGTAGGCGACTGGCAAATGGAGCGATACGAGATCGGATGGCTGTCGATCGACATACGGCGGCGGTCATGACCATACCAAGCACCACAATAACTGCCCATAGGAGCAGGACTCGACCGTCGGCGCTCACCGACTGCACGAGGTCGGATCCACCGAGAAGGAGCCACGCGGCAGAAATGAGGCTCAGCGCCAGCACATCAAGCGCGGCCTCCCAACCAACGACTGCGCCGCTCTGCCCCGGGCTCAACTCCAGATCGCGGACAGTGAGCGCGGCCCGAGTCGGCACTGCCAGTCCGATCGGGGCTGCATAGTTGACGATGACCGAGGTCAGGAAGACCTCCGCCGACGAGCTCCAGTGCGGAGTGCCGCCGGCCATGCGCACCAAGGCGTGCCAGCGAATTCCGAGCAGCAGGATGCTCGCAGCGTAGACGAGGAGGATCGCGACAATGCGTGCGGGATGGACGCTGCGAATCGAGATGACGATCTCGCTCAGGCCACCCTGCCACCACAGCAGGATAGTCGCCAACGCCGCAGCCAGAGCGAATATGACAGGAGTGGGCACCGCCAGGATGGGGCTGAACCAACGCCGCCGCGGTACAGCCATGACCTCATCGGCGTTCAGATTTGGCTTTGCTTCGCCGGGTGACGCCGTCTCACTCACTGGGCAGCTGGCGGTTGCAGGTCGTTCGCTAGCTCCCGGGCTTTCCGCCTCCCCACGGCCTCGCGAATCGGCACCGTTCGCGTGGCCCTGTGATGCCCCTGCTCGCCGTGCACCAGCAATTCCCCGAGGAGACCAAGGCCGAAGAACTGAACGCCGACCAGCACGAGCAGTACTGCGAGGAGCAGCAACGGACGATTCCCGATAGCTGCGCCGCTAAGTACCTTCTCCACGGTCAGCCAGAGGCCAATGAGACCACCGGTCGCCAGCGCTACGACCCCAGGCACGCCCAGCACGTGCATTGGACGCTGCCGATACTGCGTGAGAAACGTCACCGTGAGCAGGTCCAGAAACCCTTTGATCAGCCGGGACAACCCGTACTTTGATGTGCCCCAGCGACGCGGATGATGGCGGACAGGAAGCTCGCCGATCCGGAATCCTTCAGCATGGGCAAGCACCGGAGTGAACCGGTGAAGTTCACCGTATAGCCGGATGTTGCGAACGACATCAGCGCGGTAGAGCTTGAATCCGCAGTTGAAATCGTGCAGCGGCACGCCGGAGACCGCGCGAACCGTGGCGTTGAAGAGTCTGCTGGGAAGCGTCTTGCCGACTGGATCTTGACGCCGCTGCTTCCAGCCCGAGACCAGATCGAAACCCTCATCGAGCTTGGCCAGAAAGCGGGGAATTTCCGCTGGGTCGTCCTGGAGATCGGCATCGATCGTGAGGATGAGATCACCCGATGCAGCCGCGAACCCCGTCGCAAGCGCGCGCGCCTTCCCGAAGTTCCGCCGGTGTCGCAGCCCAACCACCCGCCCATCGCTCTCGGAGATCGCCTTTATGGCCGGCCAGGTTCCATCTGTCGAGCCATCGTCGACCAAAATCAATTCGAACGTGATGCCAATTGCTTCGAGAACTTCGGTTACTGCCCGGTGCAGCGCCCGGATATTGCCCGCTTCATTCATCGCCGGAACGACCACGCTCAACCGCGGTCGGTCGCCACGCTGGTCGTCGGCTCCCAGCTCCGCGGCGTCGATCTGTGGATCAACCAACGGCAGTAGTGCTAGCCCATCATGCTGTTCGGGAGCTTGTGGCGACGTCTGCGGTTTCAAAGCATTCACGTCCTGACCGGGCTTTCATTTCCAACTGTGCAGATTATGCGCTCCTGATGGTACTCACTCCAAAACCGCCACCGCGGCAAGGTAAAGTTCCGATTGAGGTGGCCGGCATTATCGAGGAAGGGGCCGGGGCATCGTGAGCTGGGTCAGGCTCTCGCAACGACTTGTCCCGTGCCGGGCTCGACGGCCGCTCTCGGTACCGCCCGCGCGGCGGATCCGCGCCGCATCGATTGCGCTCGCCTGTGGCCTTCTGGTGAGCTGTGGCGGTGAACCAGGATTGGCGCCTCCCGCCGATTCGTCTCCCCAGGTGATCAGCAATAGTGCGAGCGAATCCACCGCAATTCCTGCGGCCACAGCTGTGGCGTCGCAGGTCGGAGAAGTCGTGTGGGCGACGGCGACCGATCCTACGACCAACGCGCCAGTCGAGCCGGTCTCCAGCTACCCTCCAGATGCTCTTCGGATAATCGCTGCAGTCCATGCCGATGCGCTCTCGGTCGGGTCAAACGTCGAAGCAGCCTGGGAATACAACGACACT
>DASUQU010000090.1:0-2649 GCA_036280495.1 Thermomicrobiales bacterium
GAAGAGCCGGGCAGCCGGCGCATCGCGCGTGCCATCGTACGCGAGCGGGAGCGAACGCCGATCGAGACGACGACCCGACTGGCAGAGATCGTGGCCGGCGCGCTTGGCGGCCGGCGCGGCCGGGACATCCATCCCGCGACACGCACGTTCCAGGCGCTGCGCATCGCAACGAATGAGGAGCTGGCGGCTCTGGAGTCTGCTCTCTCGGGAGCACTTGACGTGTTGGCTCCCGGTGGCCGGATCGCGGTGATCGCGTTTCATTCGTTGGAAGACCGTATTGTGAAGCGCTTCATCGAGCGTGAGAGCGTGGCGTGCGTTTGCCCTCCGGAGATTCCGATCTGCGTCTGCGGTCACCGTCCCAGACTGCGAAAAGTCACGCGGCGCGCAGTGCGCCCGGATGCGGCGGAGCAGGACGCCAACCCGCGCGCGCGTTCGGCCGTCTTGCGTGTGGCTGAGCGCCTTTCAGACGGTCCGGCCGGTCTCACGGGAGCCAATTGATGACCCCGTTATCGCTCGAGAACGTCCTCACCGGCACGGGCGCCGTGATGCGAGGTGCACTTCCAACGGAGACGGTCTTCACCAGGATCGAGCGGAATTCACGGCAGGTACAACCCGGCGATCTCTTCATTGCCGTGCGCGGCGAACGCTTTAACGGACATGACTTCGTCGCCGATGCCGCGGCCGCGGGAGCCAGCGCCGCCCTTGTCAGCCGGGAGTGGTCGGACGAGCACCTCGACGCGGGGTTACCCCTGCTCGTTGTCGACGATCCGGTCGCCGCGCTACAGCGACTGGCGGCGTGGTGGCGCTCCCAACTCCAGGATCTGCTCGTCGTCGGTATCACCGGCAGTGTTGGCAAGACCAGTACCAAAGAGACCGTCGCCTCGGTGCTGGAACGCTCGACGCCAACCTATCGATCGGCGGGAAATCTCAACTCGGAGATCGGGCTTCCCTTGTCCCTGCTCGAGGTAACGCCGGAGCATGGTGCGGCTGTGCTCGAGATGGGTGGCGCGTATGCCCTGGGTGAGATCCGGCTCCTAGCGGAGATCGCTCAGCCCAAGATCGGCGTGGTGACCAATATCCACCCCGTCCATCTGGAGCGGATGGGTTCGATCGAGGCGATCGCCGAGACAAAGGCAGAACTGATCGACGCCATCCCCGAAGACGGATGGGCCATCCTGAATGGAGACGACCCCCGCGTGCGGGCGATGGCCGATCGCTGCCGGGGGCGAGTGTTGTTCTACGGGCTCGAACCAGGTAATGACGTGTGGGCCACGGACGTTGAGTCCGAAGGGTTGGAAGGGACGTCGTTCTGGCTCCACATTGGCGAGGAGTCCAACCGGGTCAAGGTGCCACTGATCGGCGGGCACGCGGTTGAGCTGGCCCTGGCGGCCATCGCGGTCGGGCACGCCACGGGGATGGACCTGGCCGACATGCTCCTCGGTCTTGCCGAACCGGGCGTCCAGGTGCGCCTGCTGATCGTCCCCGGCCCCAACGGCTCGCAACTCATCGACGACACCTACAACGCGTCGACACCGTCGGTCATGTCCGCTCTCGGGTTGTTGGAGGCGATGAATCCCAAGCGGGCGATCGCGGTCCTCGGCGACATGCGAGAGCTGGGAGAAGTCTCGGAGCACGAGCATGTGACGGTCGGCCGCCGCGCGGGGGAAGTCGCCGACCTCGTCGTGACCTTCGGGGGGCTGGCGCGGACAATCGCGCGGGAGGCAGCGACGACTGACGGCCGTTTCGACGCCGGCCCGCCGGCCGTGACATCCTTCGGTCTCGAGCAGCGGGAGGAACTAATCGCCTATCTCCTGCGCGAGTTGCGCCAGGGCGATGTCGTGCTGCTCAAGGGGTCACGCGGGCTGGAGATGGAAACCATCGTGGAGCGGCTACGACGAGAGTCGGAGAATCGGGAAGTCGGAAAGTCGGAAAGTACGAAAGGAGACGAGTCGGCCGCCACTGGAGCCGATTCGTCATGAGGCATTCGTTCTTCCACTCACCGACTCACCGACTCACCGACTTGCCGACTCGTCTCTAGAGGCCGGCCATGAACAGCATCATGCCGGTCGACCCGAATCAGAACATGGCCGTCTCGCTGGCGCTGGCGGGTCTGGCATTCGTCGTCACCCTCATCATCGGGCGCCCGATCGTGACCTTTCTCCGCATGCGCAAGGCCGCCAAGCAGGTCCGCGTCGACGGACCCGAAACCCATTTCGTCAAGACCGGTACCCCGACAATGGGCGGCGTGATGATTGCGGCGTCGGTCGTCCTGATCACGCTCGTCTTCAACACCGTCGGCCGGTTGTCGATGTTGCTGCCGATCGGCGTGCTCATCGCCTCCGCCATCCTCGGGGCCATGGACGACCGGATGAGTCTGCTGGGGGGTGCGCGCCAAGGCGGAATGACCGCGCGATTCAAGTTTCTCTGGCTGACCCTGTTCGCCCTCGTCGCCGCAACTATCCTGCACGCGCCATTTCCCTACGGTCTTGGCTTGAGCGGTGTCTACCTACCGTTCATCGGTCGCTACGACATTGGGTGGCTCTACATCCCGGTGGCGGCACTAGCGATCATCGCCCTGGCGAATGCGGTGAACTTCACCGACGGGCTTGACACGCTGGCAGCCGGTACCGCGGCCATCGCCTTTGTCGC
>DASUQU010000091.1:0-3145 GCA_036280495.1 Thermomicrobiales bacterium
CGCGCCGGATCGGAGAGTTCGGCATCGGTGTCAATGACGGCATCGACCGCTTTGTTGGCGACATTTTCTTCGACGAGAAGATCGGCGGTACGATCCATCTCGCTCTCGGTCGGGCGTATACCGAATGCGGCGGGACGAACCGATCAGCCCTCCACTGGGATCTCATCAAGGACCTGCGTCCCGAGGGCGCCATCGAATTGGACGGGCGCCGCGTCTTCGAGAACGGAAGATTCCTGACGGATTGACCGCAGAGTGATTGACCGGCCCGGGCGGGACGTCAGCTTGTTACGAGAGCTGACGTCCCTGCCGCGAGCGCTATTGGACGGTAAGCGTGCCAACCATGCCGGCGGGCTTGTGCCCCGGCACGTTGCAGTAGAACTCGTAGGTGCCAGCGGGAGCGTTGATGACGGTCTCCTCGGTGGCGCCGGGCGCGATGTCGACGCTGATGCCCAGCTCGTCGATGCTGAAGTTGTGCAAGGTCACCCCTTCATTGGGCAGCTGGATGGTGACGTCGGTATCGGCCGGGATGCTCAGCTCGTCCGGTTCGAAGTAGATGTCATACGACTCGACGGTGACCGATTCCCCGGCTCCGCCGCCCGCGGCCGCCTGCTCCTCGCCCCCGGCCGCCGGGGTGGCAGCAGCCGCATCGACCACGGTTTCGTCCGCGATCAGCAGGCGATCATCGACCGGTTCGAGAATAGCCTGGATGATGCTGGCCGTGCCCTCGGGTGAAGAAGTGGTTTCGACCCGCGCCGCGACGCGGCCGCCGGCAAGCTGCCGAACGTCGCTGACGCCGACAAGCGCCGTCATCTCTTGTCGATCCGGCGCTGGGGTCGCCTGAATCTGCTGGAGATCGATTCCGCCGTCATTCAGCGTGCGGCGAAGATAATTATCGGTGTAGAGCGCGTAGATGCGCAGGAACTCGCCCGCGTTCAGGCACGCGACCAGCTCGCGGTAGGTCTGGGTTACCGCCTGGACCGTCGCCTCGTCGGCCTCTTCACCCTCCATCGAACCAGCCTGGGCGGCAGCCGGCGTCGCCTCGGCCTCTTCACCGGCTGTGCCCATGAGTTGTTCGATCTGTTCGATCGCACGCGGCTCGACCTGGCACTCCGCAGGATCGATGACTTCCCCGGCCGCGGGAGTCGCATCCTGAGCGATCGCGGCCGGATGCGCGAACAGGATCATTGACAGCACCGCCAATACCGCCAACAGTCGTGCGGGACGTTCCATAGTGATTCCCTTCTTGCTTCTCGCTACTAAACCATCTCGGCAGGCCCACGGTTTGAGGATTTCCAGCGCGTTTCTCGGGAATGCGACGCCCTAGAATGCTCAGTCTCCTTCCCACCAGATGGAACGTGGCGCACGGAACCGTTTCCGTAGCTGACGTCACGCCGCTCCCATAGCCAAAGTCGTGCCGAGCCGACACAAGGGCATGGAGAGAGCGGCGTGACGCGGCAGCCGAGGTTGACTGATGAGATTTGAGTGTTCAGGCAGCGGTCTCTATCGGCGCTACTGGGTAGCGCTCTCGCCAGGCGGCGAGGCCGCCGGCCAGGGCCGAAGCGTCGAACCCGACCGCGCGAAGATGAGCCGCCGCACGGGCGCTCGTCGCTTCGTCCGGTCAGGTGCAGTAGGCGACGATTGGCCGCCCGGGTGGCTGTCTGCTCGCCCAGTCGCTCACTTCATCCGGCGGCACTCGCACGCTGCCGGGGATTTCGGCATCACCTCGTCCGCTCGCCGAGCGGGTGCGTACATCGAGCACAATCGGCGGGTTGGGACCGGCAAGGGCTAGGGACAGATCCTCGGGCGTGACCCGAGGCACCTGCTCGTAGTTGCCACCGAACAACCCGGTCGCCGTCATCTCCCGTTCCTCGGGGAGGGTCTCCTTGGCCATCGCCCGCCCATAGGCGGAGATCAGCGGCGCTGCGGACACGCCGTGGAGAATGACCGAGGCGATGACGACGATCCCGGTAATTGCCAGCAGCCGCTCCGACCCCGGAACACCCTGCAGCACCACGAGCAACCCGAACAGGAGCGAAGACAAGCCCCGTGGACCAAACCAGCCGATGAACGTGCGGGCGCGTTTGCTGACCACAGTCCGGCGCAGGACCAGGCCGATGGCGAGCGGCCGGGCGACGCACAACACAATCAACGCGAACGCCAGGGTGGGCACCAGCGGGATCGACCCGGCAAGCGACGACAGCAACGCCCCGAAAAGGACGAACGCAAGCAGCATCGCCATCTCGGCAGTGACCTCGCCGTACTCGAGGAAGCAGTCGCAGAGGTCATAGTCGGTCTTGACGATCACCGCGCCGGCGAAAAACACGGCCAGGAACCCGCTGCCGCCGACTGCCTCACCAGCGACGTACGCCGCGAGCACGGTGCCAACGCCGTAGAGCGCGCGATATTCCCGGCTGATCGGGGTGCGGACACGGAGGTTCTCGATCAGCCAGACGCTCACGAACCCGACAATCACCCCGGCCACCGGACCGATGAGAAATTGCCGAACCAGCAGCGCGATCCAATCGGAAGCGCCGCCGGTCTGCCCCAGGGCGATCGTAGAGAGGATCAGGATGAGCGGCAGCACGACGATGTCATTCGTTCCGGCCTCGACGGTCAACGCCTGCCGAATCGAGCGCGGGACGCGCTCATCGCGGACGACGTCGCGTAGCACGACAGGATCGATCGAGGCCAAGATCGAGCCGAGCAGCAGCGACTCGACCGGGGACGTCCCGAAAATCAGCCTCGCGCCGGCAGCGACAATGCCGACGGTCAGGAGTGTGCCAGGACCGAGCGCCAATACAGGCACCAACCAGGCGCGTTCCCCTTCATCGAATCGCAGGTTCACCGCATCGAGGAACAGGACGAAGGCGAGGCTGAGGATCGCCACCACCTCGAGCGCCTCGTCGTGGACCCCGATCTGCAGGAGCCCCAGCCCACCGTCGCCAAGAAGCAGTCCGAGCCCCAGGAAGATGATCGGCACCGAGATTGGCGCAGTACGGACCAGCCCTGAAACGAGTCCGGAGAGCATGAGCACCATGCCGACCAGGGCAAACGGAACGAGGATCTCGTGCATCGTCTTTCCTACTGAGGGTGATCAGGTGAAAGCGTCATACGGCGACCGGGAGCTTACCCCTCATCTCCCGCG
>DASUQU010000092.1:0-2437 GCA_036280495.1 Thermomicrobiales bacterium
GGCTAGCTGGAACGCCACCATGCCCTTGAACGCGGCCAGAGGCGCGAGGAGCGAGAAGAAGAGCATCGCCGGTAGATACATCCAGCCCGACTCCGGATCCCCGGCAAAGGGTGCCCCACTGAAGAGGTGCGGATTCCAGCCAGGGACGTCGAGATCGCGCAGGCGCTCGCCGAGGAACGTGTACCAGGGCAGGAAGAAGGTGAAGAGATCGAAACGGGTTAGCCAGGAATCGAAGGCGAGACGGTTCCACGCCACAAGGGCCGTGATACCAGCCAGCACGGCCAGAGCAAGACCATCGCCGCGCCGGGTGGACGGCGACAAGCGATCTGGCGGAGGCAGCCGCGGCGCGGGTCTGCGAACCGGAGCGGCAATGGTCACGTCTTGGTGGCCAGCACCACGTTATGGGCGCAGAAACACCGCAGACCGGGAGTTGCCTCGACCGCGCGCTCGACTGCGGCGGTCGGGGTGAGCAGCCACCGTGGCACAAACTCCGGCATTAGCCCGAGCCGATCGGTGCGCTCGATGCCAGCTCCGGCGGCGCGTAACCCGGCGATCAGCTCCGGCAGCGGCACCAGCCGCTCCGCGCCTGTGTCCTGGGGCACTCGTCGCATCAGCAGCGACCAGTACAGGTTGAGGGGATTGTGGTCCCAGACCAGGATTCGTCCCCCCGGCTGGGTGACCCGAACCATCTCCGAGAGCGTGCGCCGCACCCGTAGTGGCTCGGCGATGTGGTGCATGACCGCCACACTGTAGGTCAGGTCGAAGGTGGCGTCGGGGAACGGGATGTCGTCGCCATGAGCCACAACAGTCTCGATCGTGGGGCATCGTTGCCGCAGCTGTCCCAGCATCTGTGGAAAGGGATCGAGGGCCACGACGCCGAGCCCGAGATCGCTCAGCCGCTCGGCCAGCAGCCCCGTCCCGGCTCCGACGTCGAGGGCGGACTGACCCGCGACGGCTGCGTGGCCCAGCACATATTGGGCGCGGCGCCGCAAGTAATGCTCGATGATATGCGGTGGGAAGACCGAGTCATAGATCTCGGCAATGGCATCAAAGTTCGTCTGCTCCACAGTGCCGGGGGGTGCGGTCATCACCCGGCGACCTCGCCGCTACGCAAGTTGGCGACCCGGCTGGCATCGCCGTCGTCCCGGCTCTCCAATGCGGGAGGACGTCGCGTCTTGCCCAGCGTCTGGAGCCGATAGCGGAGGATGAAGCCGATCATCTGCAGACCCAGCACTACAGCTTTGCGCAGATCCCCCGTCACCGCCGATCTGCCCACCCGGGGCAGGTAGTTGACCGGCACTTCCACGAAACGCGCACCAGAGGTAATGACCGCCAGCATCAGCTCGGGACCGAAATGTGAGCCACCCACCCGCAGCTGGGGTAGCAGCCGCTCCGCCAGTGAGCGATGCAGCAACTTGTAAGTGCAGCCGACGTCACTCAGGTGGCTGGTATTGAACAGCGCCTCGACCAGCTTGGCCACGGCCCAGTTACCCCATTTGAGGAGCAGCCCCATGTTGGCGCCGCTCCAGATCAGGGAACGGGTGGTGCGGGTGCCGAAGACGGCCTCGCACTCGTCGCTATAGGCCAGGAGCTTGCCAATGTCGCGCGGCAGGAAGGTGCCATCCGGTTCGGCCAGCACCAGGAGATCCCCGGTGGCTTCGGCCAGACCCCGGCGCGAGGCCCAGCCATAGCCCTGACGTGGCTCGACGACCTCTCGCGCGGGAGTCCGGGCCACTTCCTCGCTGGTGCCCGGTTCGGCGTTGTTGTTGACGACCAGCACTTCGTCGACGAGGCCGGTCGCGAAGAAGCCCTCGATCGTGGCGCGGATCGAGCTCCGCTCGGCATACGTCATCAGAATCACCGAGACCCGCTTCCCATGCCACATGGTTCCCCCCGGACACGGACATGCAACACGCTATTGCACCGCGCCACGCATTGATGGGTCACTGGAGCCTAACAGGTTCTCGGAATCACCATCAACGAGGAGTATCCCGGGTCGGGTGGGCCAATGTCCGTCTACGACAACGGAGTGACGATGATTCGAACGCTGTGGGACGAACTCTACGCTGAGTCAATCGGCCGCGTGCGAGATTGAGAGCGCCTCGACCCTGGTAGGCAGAGTCACGACGAAGCGGGTCCCGCCGTCCGTGGGAAAGTTGGCCTGCATCTCCCCACCATGCAGCTCGACGATCTGCCGGCTGACATACAGCCCCAGTCCCAATCCCTGGGTGGCATCCTCCGGGTGTGCCTGGAAGAAGCGGTCGAAGATTCGTTCGCGTGCCTCGACCGGAATTCCGACGCCACGATCACTGACGGCGAGCTCGAGGGTGCCGGGCACTGGCTGGGAGAGCGTGACGACGATCGACGCTCCGTGGGGGCTGTGCTTGATGGCGTTGTCGAGGAGATTGGCGAGGACCTGCTCCAGCCGCAACGGGTC
>DASUQU010000093.1:0-3165 GCA_036280495.1 Thermomicrobiales bacterium
TCGCCTCGAATCGCCCGATTGTCGCCGGCCGATCATAGACGACCAACAGTCTGGAGCGAATTGAGAAAAGGGTATTGACAACGGGGCACGGAGGGTGTACGTTCACTGTACGCTGAACGCGGAGGGGAGCAATCCCTAAAGTGGGCGGCGCAGCAGACGCCGACGAGGCTCGCGCGCAAGCGCGGAACTTGTCGGCGTTTTGCTGTGTCTGACGTCGCGGAGCCTTCGTCGACCGAGCGTCCTCCAAGAGCTTCCTAATGAATGTCATGAGTCATTCCGAGGAACGAGGAATCTGGTCGTCTGTCGCGGCGGCTCGCGGCTGACGAGATTCCTCGCCTTTGGGCTCGGAATGACCCGGAATGGGGCGTCCTGTAGAGGCGGGCCCTACCGAGCGCAGCAACAGGTCAGGGGTGTTCCTACCTACTCTGCGTCATCAGGAGGCGCATTGGGATCGAGTGGATTAGGGATTTGCTCCACAAAGAAGTTCTCGAGATCGTCCTCGTCGAGCACTTCGTCGACGTCGACAGTACCGTCGATGGTATTCCAGGTAGAGTTCCGGTCGGGATCGCGTGCCGTGGTGTCGGTGTCGATGGGATCGGCTGCTTCCGGTCTATTCGGGTGTGCCATGGCGTCCTCCTCGACAGCGACACTCGCAGAATCGATGCCGAGTGCGGACCTGTTGAGTCTCGATACGGTACTCCTGGCGGTCCAGGAGTTGATCGGCCTGACCTGAATCCGGCAACCGGTCTCAAGTTGGTCACGGCGACCGTGTCCCGGTCCTGTTAGAGTGACTGCGCGAGCGAGAGCAAGTGCAGAGCCCGGAGCAGTCGGATGGCCGACGAACAAACTCCCGCGCCGGAATCGTGGCGCATCGTGGTCTTTACAAATATCCCCGGCGGCGTGATCTACTCCCTGGTAAATGAGGTCGTGCGTCCCCTAGGCCACCGAGTGGTTGGCGTTGTCACCTCGCCGGGTCCGAAACGACGGCGCAGCCCGACCTACTTGGAGGTCGTCGCGGCCGTCTCGCCCGGGGTCGATGTCATTGTCTCCAACCATCCCGAGCGATGGGCGGCGATGCTGGCTCCGCTCCGGCCCGACCTGATCGTCAGCGGTGGCTTCCCCTGGCGCATCCCGGCCGACGTTCTCGCTCTCCCCCGGCTCGGCGCGATTAACTTTCACGACGCCCTCCTGCCGCGACATCGTGGGCCGAATGCGACCGGATGGGCCTTCCGTATGGGCGACACCGAGACGGGGCTTACCATTCACCGCCTCACCCCCGAATTTGATACCGGCCCGATCTTGGCGCAGGCGGGCGTCCCGATTACCGACGACGATAACTTGTCGTCGTTGATGGCCAAATTGGTGGACCGCGCTCCGGGACTTCTTCGCCGGGCACTGGAGCGGGTGGCGCAGGGCGAGGAAGGGGATCCACAGGACGAGAGCCAGGCAACCGAGGCCGGGCTATTCGAGGACGCGTGGCGGATCATCGATTGGAACCAGTCGGCACGGACCATTCACAACCAGGTGCGCAGTTGGGTCGGCTTTCGGGACATCCCCGCTGGGGCGCTCGGCGACATCGACGGCGAGACGGTCCAGATCACCAAGACTCGTCTTGCGCCGACCGGGCCGGCGAAGCAGAAGCCAGTACAACCCGGCACGGTCGTGCGGCGGGACGACGAGAGTCTGGTTGTGCAATGTGGCGACGGACCAATCGCGATTCTCAGCTGGTCCCCCGCATGACGGGCGTGTCGAAAGTGGGCGATTTCTCACCTTGAAGAACCGACCGCCACCTCGAGCCGGTGAGGGAACTGCTGCGGAGGCTGAGCCGTATCCATATCTCAGCGTCTCTTAACGGGAAAGCGATGTAAGTCGCAATACATTGATCGTGCAACGGGCTGTGCAACACCCGTTCCAGCGCTAACTTGGGCAGAAAATGCATCCCGAAGAATGTCTCACAGGGGTCGTTTCTACGATGACTCTTCGGCCGGACCGAGTCGTGATCGGTTGAGGGGTCCTGACCAGAGCAACCAGACCTTGGGCGTGCTGCCCATGCGAGCTCGGTCAGTGCTCCTTCATTCCCTGCGGCTATAGTGGGCTGATCGGCTGCACCATGCAACATGGCACACGGGACGCCAAGCACGCGAATCATCACTCCGCGCTGCTCCCCTGGTCTCAGGACGAGCCGGAACATAGAGCATTGATTGCCCCGCTGCCCGCAGCGACTGGCCGCGCCGCACGCTATCCTTCCCCGGATTTTGGTCCCTTCCAAGTCCGCCGCACGGACTCATCCTGCCGTAACCCGGCGGCGAGCGTGGGAGAAGAGTGGAGCAACCGCCAGCGTCACCAATCGCGCTGATCAATCGCGGGGTAGCCGCGTACCACGGCGGCGACAGCGACGAGGCGCTGCGGCTGTTCGCCCAGGCGCTGCTCGTCGATCCCAACAGCGAATTGGGTTGGCTCTGGTTCGCCGCGGTCACCGACGACCCCGCTGAAAAGCGCTACGCCCTCGACCGTGCGGTCAGCATCAACCCGGACAGCATCGGCGTCGCCAGCCGAAAACGGATGCTCGACGTCACGCCGGTCATGCCGAACGAACTGAGCGACATCGGCGCGCCGCCGTTGCCGCCCGAGCTGGCCGACCTCGAGCTGCGCCCCCGGTTCGTCCCGCGCCTCCCCAGGCCGCGCCTGTCCCGCGCCGCGTCCGGCGCCCGGTGGTTTCGCTGGCGATGGGTGTTGACTATCGCGCTGCTCGTGGCACTGGCGGCCGCCGGCGTGTTCCTGGTGCGGTGGTCACAACCGCCGGAGCGGTGGTACCTCGCCTTCGCCGGCCCGTTGAGCGGGCCGGACAGCCGGCTCGGGATCGAGATGGCCAACGCCGCCGACCTGGCGATTGCGCGGGTGAACGCCGCGGGCGGCATCAACGGTCGTCAGATCGCGCTGCTGCGTTATGACGACCAGAGTGATCCGGAGGTCGCGCGGGAGCGGGCGGCGGAGATCGCCGCTGACGCGCGCCCGCTCCTGGTACTCGGCCACCGTACCTCGGCGCCCTCGATCGCGGCCGGCGAGGTCTATCGCGAGGCCGGCATACCGGCCATCAGCGGCTCAGCAACGGCCGATGCGCTGACGGCGGACAACCCCTGGTACTTCCGGACGATCTTCACCAAC
>DASUQU010000094.1:0-6029 GCA_036280495.1 Thermomicrobiales bacterium
GTGGTAGGCGACGCTCTTCGTCACATTCAGGCAGAAGGCGATGAAGACTTCCGGCTCGATGTGGATCGTTCCGGGAAAGTCGATGTGGTGCTGGTTCAGTCCGTATGGGATCGGCGGCAGAACCAGGATGCCGCCCGCGGCGCGCCGCCCCGCTTCCAGGCAGATCGACTCACAAAGGAGGAGATCAACGTCGATCGGCAAGTGCCGGCCATGTTGTTCCGTGGACCCGGTCGGCAGAATCACCACCGGCTGCCGGGCGATGGTGTCGTTCATCTCGGCCCAGGTCAGCCGGTTGTACCGGTACTCGTGAGTCTTGTCGACCGGGGTCGCCATACCGTGTCCTTTCTCTTCTCGTCCGCGGCTCCCGCCTTCCGTCCATCCTGAATCCCGTGCAGGGCATCTTCATCAGGGCAGCACACCAGGACAAGGGCCACCGCCATGCGATCTTTTTCGATCATGCGATCTTTCCGGTTGTACGATGGCGAGGTCCTCACCCCTGAATGTCACGTATGGCCCGGACCAATCGTCTCCCTTTTAGCAGGGAGACTGAGGCATTGGCCTCGTCTCGACAGGAGGACCAAGGTGATGGACGCCGCTCTCGATTTGCAGCAGCCTGCCACCGCAAATGAGCTACCCTCATCCGCCGCATCGTTCGCGCCTCTTGCCCGGCAACGAACCGTCTTGCTCACAACCTTTCGGCGCGACGGGACACCGGTGAGAACGTCGGTCAGCATCGCCGTCGACGGCGACCGCGCGTTCATCCGCAGCTGGGATAGCGCCGGGAAGGTGAAGCGGATTCGGAACAATGGAGCGGTGACGATCGCCCCATGCACCGAACGCGGGCGACCAACCGGGCCGGCGATTCGTGCCTGTGCCAGAATTCTCGCTGGTGAGGAATCGGCCCACGCCGGTCATCTCCTGGCTGGGAAGTACCCCATCCTGCATCGTCTGCTCGTCCCGCTCGTCCACCGGCTGCGTGGGAATACCACGACACAACAGATCGAACTCACCCGGTCACAGGCTTGAGAAGCCAGCGCCTCGGATGGCGGGCTATGTCAGATTCAGCCGCACGCCGTCGCCACTGCCATCGAAACCGGACAGCCCAGTTACGATGAGGAAGCCCTGGCCGAGATCTTGCGGACCCCCTGGCAGGGCTGCCGGCGCGGCGCCGAGCCAGGACGTCGCTACTTCGTTAGCCAGGGGTTCACCCTGGTAGGTCACCGCGCCAGGGTCAGAGCCGAGGCTTCCGGTGACGAGACTCAGCGCCCAGACTCCTTGGTCCAGAGTGGCCGAGTCGTTCTCCTCCGTTGCGGCCCCCACCAGCACCGCCCGGGCCGGGGTCTCGGTACCGATGGCGGCCAATACGCTTTCGCTTGGAACGACTCCGGCGGCGCCGCCCGTGCAATCGGCGAAGAAAAACCCGCGATCGGCGGCATCCCAGAGAATGACCGTGTACGGCGCGCCCCCCACGTCGCCCTGCGTTGGGAAGAGACTACCCTGGCTGAAACTCTGGACCAGGATCGGGCCATCCCCTCGCGCTTCGGCAGTTGGGGTGGCATGGGCGGCAGCGCTCTGCCGCAATGCCAGCACGCCCATCCCAGCCAGGAGCGCACCTCCGGCATGAAGAGCAGCGCGACGTGAGTGAGCCCCGGTCGGCGCGGTCACGGAACAGTGGTCCTCAGGAGACACGGTCTTACTCCTTTCGACGATGCGCGAGCGGAATCTGCTCCTGGACGCCCACATCCAGAAGGGGAAATCCTATCGCGCTGGCCGCGGTCGTGACGGAGAGGAATAGAATGGTCCGCGGCGTCCAGCACACGACTACGCCCGACGTGTCTTCTCAGCAGGGGGATGACTCCCGCTCTGTGCCTGGCTGGCATGATTCGTGCTTACAACGTGTCAAGCCCCGCATGCCCCGGCTCGGGACGGTGCAGATGAGATACATGAGGTCACGACCCTGGCGGTCACGCGGACCCTGGTTCGACAACCGTGCTGGAGCTCGCCGCCGCGGACGGCGCGCCGACGAGTTGGCGTCGGCTGTAGTTGATGAACTGCACGACGGGGTTGCATTGGTCGGCGTCGAGGATGTCGAGGCGGAAGACGTGCTGCTGAGCAGCGCCCCGGTTTGGCCGATCTTGGAGCAGAGTCCCGCGGCGTTGGTCGTCCTCGACCGCGCGAGCCTCTTGGCCCCAAGTGAGCCAGGTCACGATCGGGCTCTGCAACCGGTCGACCAACTTGCGGAGGCGGTGATCACGGCGCATATGCTCTCGACACTGAACGACGAAAGCGTCACGTCGAGTTCGACCTCCCGACAGTCGGCGTAGGCTATGGCAATAGACACGGGTATCGCGCGGCATCGGGCGGCGCCCATGAACGCGAGATTGAGGTACCCGGTCTGACTCTCTTCCCCGCACCCACAATTCCGACTCTTGACGATCCGGTCGCCGCGGCGCGCGCGGCAGGGTTGCGCTACACCCCCGACATCGGTCCCGGCATCACCCGCCGCCGGGCCGGCAAAGGCTGGAGTTACATTGGCCCGGAAGGCGCGGTCATTCGTGATCCCGAGGAGCTCCAACGCATCCGCGCCCTGGTGATCCCGCCGGCCTGGACCGACGTCTGGATCAACCCGAGCCCGCGCGGTCACATCCAGGCAACCGGACGCGATGCCCGCGGCCGCAAGCAATACCGCTATCACGACCAATGGCGCGCTACCCGGGATGAGACCAAGTTCTCGCGCATGATCGCGTTCGGCGAGGCTCTGCCCCGGATTCGAGAGCGCGTCGCGGCCGATCTTGGATTGCCGGGTCTTCCTCGCGAAAAGACCCTGGCCATTGCGGTGCGCCTCCTCGACGAGGCGCTGATCCGGGTCGGCAATGCCGAGTACGCCCGCGAGAACGGCTCCTACGGGCTGACGACCCTTCGCGACGATCACGTCGATGTGGCAGGATCGACGGTCCGTTTCACCTTTCGCGGCAAGAGCGGCAAGCCGCACGAGATCGACGTCCGCGATCGCCGGGTGGCGCGCATCATTTCGCGGATGCAGGACCTTCCCGGTGAGCATCTCTTCCAGTACCTCGGCGCGGACGGCGAGCCCCACGCCATCGGTTCCGAGGATGTCAACGCCTACCTGCAGGAGATCACCGGAGAAGCGTTCACCGCCAAAGACTTCCGGACCTGGGGGGGCACGGTCCTGGCGGCGCGCCATCTGCGTGATCTTGGCCCCTTCGAGAGCCAGACCGCAATGAAGGCGAACGTCGTCGCCGCGGTCGACGCTGTCGCCGTGCGACTCGGCAACACACGCGCCGTCTGCCGCGCCGCGTACATCCATCCCGCCGTCCTGCTCGGCTATGAAAGCGGCGAGCTTTGCCTCTTCGATTGCGACGACGTGGGCGAACCTGGTCTGGACGCGGACGAGCGCTGGGCGTTAGCGTTTCTCAGGCAAGCGAGTCAGTCGAAAGACGGCTAAACGGCGAGACGGCTAGAACGAGCGCAGTCGAGAAGTCGAGAAGTCGAGCGGTCGTAAAGATATCTCGCCGTCTCCCCCTCATCCCCCCTCAAGCGAAGCGACCCCCTTCATCCCCTGAGCAAAGCGGCACCCCCTCACTTATGCTATGCTGCTGTTGCACGCGTTCAGGATATTTTCCTCGGGCGTTATCGAGCGATAGGTGCGTGCATCGAAGTCGCTATGCGGCATCGCCACCATCGTGCGAGCTCATGGCCACCGGGGCTCATGGGCAGTCGGAGGTGATGATGTCCCTTCCCGAGCGCGCACCCGCCTGTCCCCAGCGTCTCCCTTCATCTTTCAATGCTCAACCGTACACTCGCGGTGGCGCGCGCCCGGCTGGGTCGCACTGATGGACGAGAAGCACGTTCAGGTCATCGAATTGCGGGGCAACGGCGGGCTCGGCGTATTTCTCCGGGTCGGCGACGATCAGCGGTTGTACCGCGTCGCGCCGGTACGGGACCCAAACCAGCCCCGATTCTGGTGTCTCGCCGCCTTCGAGTGCAGCTCTTGCGGGATCCCGGTCTCCGGGTCGGCGATCTGGGCGGGATGGTGGGGATCTGCGCAAATGGAACTGCCAGCGATCCTCGAATCGATCAAAGCAGACGCTGAGGCCTGGCTGGCAGATGACCAGTGCGTGAAACTGCGCCAGATTCTGCAGCAGCCCCGGCCACCGCTCCAGATGCCGTCAGCGCGCGCAACGCGCTACGAGGCCAAGACTGGCCCCGACGCGGCCCTCACCGAGACTGCCGAACGGGCAAGCTGACCGCCCGGCCGATTATCGTAGGCGCCAATGGCGCGGGAGGAAGCGTTGGCAAAGAAGCCCCAATACCGGAAGCCGCCACGCCCGGTGCAGCCGGTCTCACCGGACACGACCGAGGAACGCGTACGCCGGGAGAATCCGAATGCCGTTACCATGGATGGGAAGGTGACGGAGGCGCTCCCGAACGCCATGTTCACAGTCGAGCTAGAAAACGGACATTCGGTGCTCGGTCACCTCGGCGGCAAGATGCGAAAGCATTACATCCGCGTACTGCCGGGGGATCGGGTGGTGGTTGAGCTGTCGCCGTACGATCTGACACGCGGCCGCATCACCTTCCGGCACCGGTAGCGGCTGGGGCCGAGAAACACTTCTTGAGCATGAACCGGTATGGGTGGAAACCCGCCGGGGCTAGCTAACAACGGTTTGGGGCTGGGCCCCGACCAGTACGCGCGCGCCACTGTGGCGCCGCGCGAGCAGCGCAGCAGAGAGGGTAGGTTCAAGACGATGGCAACCGGCACGATCAGAACGCTCCGCGATCGCGGCTTCGGATTCATCGAGCCTGATGGCGATTCCGGGAGCGGCGAACTCTTTTTCCATCACTCCGCGGTCGCCAATCGTGGCTTCGAGATGCTGCAGGTCGGGCAGCGCGTCAGTTTCGATGTCACTCCGGACCCGCGCGATCCGGGCCGCCAGCGGGCCATCAACGTGGTCCCGGAGGAATCGGAATAAGGTCGCTTCAGCGCAACAGGTTGCATAACGCGGGAGGGCCCGGAGTAGTCCGGGCCCTCCCCTTTTGCACGTACCTCGGTTACCCGCAGACTCCGGATGCCGCGCAGTACCCTGAGATGCAGCCCGGGCACTGCGTCGGTCCGGGCAGGCAGTACTGCGGGCAGTCATCGCCTGGCAGCCCGTAGCCGGTGCAGGTGTACTGCGGCAGACATGTGCCGCTGTTGTCGGCGTTCAGGCAACACACCAGCCCCGGATCACAGGGGTTGGCATCATAGGTACCCTGGTAGCAGGCACAGCCTTCGCCGGTGCAGCCCGCGGACTGGCTCGAGCAGATGCCGCCGAGACAGAGGTTGGTGCCACAGCACCAGGAGTCATCGGCGCAGTTGCTGCCCTCATAGGTACAACACGCCTGTCCGGCCGAGCCATAGCCGTTCCAGGCACAGACCATCGGCGCATCCGCCGCCACGCACTGGCTATCGCTGCGGCAGGCTTCCCCGGGTCCCGCGCTACCATGATGCGCAAGAGTGTCAGCCAGACCGCGGCGCGTGGCTACCAGCGCCGCACCAGTCCCGATGACGGCACGCACCAGGCGCCGCCGCGAGCCAGGGTGTGCCAACGTCCGGGTCCAGGTATCGAATCGCTGTTCGTCCACCGACGGCTCCTTTCGTGGGACGTGTCGCTTGGCCACTGTGAGGTACTTCGTACGCCGCTGGTCCCGCACCCTACGACCAGGCGACGGCCACGTCGACGAGGCTGGAGGCGACGTCGCCCTCAGCCAGGTAATTCACTCGCCAGACTGGCTGGCTGCGATTGGTTTCGCCGAGGACCATCCCGCCATCAGCACAGCCATAGTGGACCGTCTGCCCGGCTTGTACGCTCAGCGTCCCGTGCAGCAGCGTGCACCGGTCCCCATTGGCCAGCTCCAGCGCCCAGGGCAGATCCCAGGGCGCGAGGACGTCGTCGGCCTCCTGGCCCATGGCTATGGACGGATCACCACCGGCGTCGGTGCCCTCCTTCTCGCGTACCAGGGGTTCG
>DASUQU010000095.1:0-3745 GCA_036280495.1 Thermomicrobiales bacterium
TCCGGATGCGGCCCCCCACGCCATCGGACGCTTCGAGGAGCTGCACCGGGACCCCCGCTTCATGGAGCGCTACAGCAGCCGTCAGACCCGCCATCCCGGCGCCGACGACGATCACCGGCCTTTCCGGCGTCGGCCGCGGGATCTGAGTCGGTTCGTGCTCTGTCACCGCATGTCGTCTTCCTATCACGTCGCGCTCGGCTCGAGCGGCGCGGTGCCTCAGGGGAGCGCGCGCATCCGCTTGGCCAACTCGCCCGTCTCCTAGAGCCAGTCCCGCTCCGTGGCTAGCGCTCCGCAATTGCGGCCTGGAACGGCCCATGTCCTCGTGCGTGCCTGTCGTTCCGAGACGACGCGGCGCCAACGTTGGTCGCGAGCGACGCATACTCGCCCGGTGATTGCGCCGGCTCCTGAAGGAGAGCCGAAGCGACGACAGCAATCCCGACTGGGTCCCTCTCGCGCATCCCAAGATGCCCCTACTCGCTGCCGCCTGGCATGGTATTCCGACTGGTAGTGTGGAAACCCGGATCCCGATAACGCCACGATTCCCGAAATATCGGAACCAGGTTTTCCGAAAACTCGCTGTCTCCGGCTCATCCCACGGGTGTCAGCCTGGAGTTCGTGCGAAGAGCGTGTCAAGGAACCTCGAATCCGCCATGCGGACTCCTCGTCGCTCGTCCACACGTCAACTGCCATCTTGGGGTGTCTACACAAAGTCCCAAATGGCTATTGTCGGCACCCCTCGACGGGTGTCGGCTGCCCGTCCTGGGGTGGAGCGCCGCTCCCTCAGGAATCCACGACGATCGCGTGAGGCGCTACCCTCCAAGGCACCGGAGTCATCGTCGCGCAGCGACACGGCGCACGCAATCCGTGTCCTAACAGCTGTCCCGTCGCGCCCGCTCTTTACTGGACGCCAATCGTGGCCGTGCTCGTTGCCTTGGGCCATTGGACGCACTTCATGCACATTTTCCACGAGTCGCACGTCCCGTCGCAGCAGACGTAGATGCAGTTCGGCGGGATCGACGTTGCTGCCGCGGCCTCGGCATCGCTGCGGCGACCGATCCCGAACAGCCCGCTGGCCAGAGTCGCCGCCATCAGACCGACCGCCCGGCGCCGGGTGACTTTGCCCCGCAGCGACCGCGCCAGCGTATCGACCGCCGCCTCATGCGTATCAACGGAAGCCCTGATTCGTGTCGTGTCCATTGGTTCCTCCTCTGACTCGTGCCGTTCGCCCGGACCTCCCGGGATTGACTCCACGGTAGAGGTCGGTAGGGGACGTGGCTGTCAAGTAAGGAACCGCACTTCGGTCAAATCGGGAACACGGGCCATAAATCCGGCGAAAAAAGAACAGGTATGGCGTCACCCATACTCGCCCAAAGCGGGCCCCGCGCTCCCTTGCCGATGCATGTGATCCTGTCCGCACAATCCGCGGCTATGTGGCGCCAGCATCCCTCGATATCACCAGCTGTTGTCCCCACGGTGCGACCCGCGCCAGCTGCCAGCCGGGGTTCGAACCCGCTCAACCATGGCCATGATCACTGGGCTCGGCTCCCGCAAGACGAGTCCGGTGCTCGCGTGCGATGCACCTTCTGCAGATCCGCCTGCTGTCGTTCCAGCCGGTCTCGTGCTCCCTGCACGCTCGCAACCCGCTCCCCGGCCACGCTGCGGAACGTGTCGACCAGGGAGACCCACTCGGCAAACGGGGTCGCGCTCGGCGGACGATCCAGGGAGACCCCAGCAATCCGCTCGGTGCGAGCGACAGTGTGCCGCGGCAGGATGCGGGCAAGGGCAAGGCGCACCGTCGGCTGCCAGGCCGTGAAGACGTACGCGGTGAAATCCGCGAAGAGGACCGCGTCAGGTGGGGCCACCAGCGGTACGGGTCGTTGCTGCAGGCGAAGGAGCACCACCTCGACCCCGGGTCTCGGGACGAAGTCGGCGGCTCGGAAGCGGTGCACCACGGTCGGTTCGAACCAGGGTTGGAGGAGAACGGCAACCAGCGTCTGGCGCGGGATGCCGAGGAAGCGCTCGGCCGCCTCGCGTTGCACGGCCAGGTAGGCGTCGACTGGTGGTGAGGTGCCGCTGGTCAGCTTACCGACGATGGCCGCGGTGATGTTGAACGGGATGTTGGCAAACACCTTGTACGCGGTGAGCGGGAGCGGGAAGCTCAGGAAGTCTCCGGCAAAAATGGCGACGTTGGAGGCGTGCGCGAAGCGGGCGCCAAGCTTCTCCACCAGGACCGGATCCCGCTCGACCGCCAGGACTTGGCGGCAGCGCGCGGCCAATCGCTCGGTGATGACGCCGTGGCCAGGTCCGACCTCGATGACAAGATCAGCGGCAGCTATGCCAGAACGATCGAGAAGCCGGTCGACAAGGCCCGGGCTGCGCAGAAAGTTCTGCGAATAGAGGACGCGGTGATGGCGAAGAGCAGACATGGGATCCTCCCGGCGACGCAAACGGCACGACGAACGCCGCACCGCTCAAGAGCGGATGCGACGTCGACGGAGCCCGTTCACGTCGGGAAGGTCCACCGCCGGTGGAGGCGACCGGGGGTCACACCACCACCGAAAAGGGTCCGAGCCCTGGATCGCGGAGGGGCTCCGCTTAGGCTCGGCGAATGCGGATGAAGCCGCAGGATGCGGACATGGCTCAGCACTTCTCCGGCGCCTTTGCCACGATCCACGCGCAGCCGGAAAAGACGCCGGTGCTAGTATCCCACGCGGTGGTTCGACGCGCTGCCATCTCGATCGCGGCGACATCCGGACGGGACGGAGAGGTGCGCTCGCGCCGGGCGGTCGTAGTGCAGCGTCTATCTCATTCCATGCCGGCAGTTGGACCTGTTGTCCCCGGCTCGTTACCGATCACGACGGCCCAGGGCTGAACCTCCCAGCACGTCACCAGGCCGTTTACGACATAGGGATCGGCACGGGCAAAGGCAGCGGCCGTCGACGAGTCGTTGGCGCGAAAAATAAGGAGGGCGCGATCCGGCGGCATGCCCAGTGCCCCGGCCAGCAGCAGCTCACCACGGTCCCGCGCCTCCTGCGCGAGGCGCAGATGCGCCTCACGGTAGGGCGCTCTCCGCTCCACGAAGCCATCGACCACGTTATATAACAAGGCGAAGTACGTCAGACATTCACCTTTCGTGGCGGTCTGCAAGTTGGTCAACCAATCATAGACGAGGCACGTCCCCTGGCCACGGCGTGATAGCCGCCCTTTCGCACCCTTGTTAGTTCGGTCCCGTGCCGATGAATTAGGGGGCAGTGATATCGCTCGTCAGGCGACGACAGCCGTCACGACGAACCGAGCCGCGAATGGGTGACGAGCCAGCGCCCTGCTGTCACTCCAGTGGCACGACCTACACGTTGAGGTTGAAGTTACCGGTAAGCAGCAGGATGATCGGAATGATCAGGATAGTGGCGGCAGGAGGGAGGCCGACAGCCCCGTGCCGGCCGTAGCTCCTGCCACCGTGGCCAGGGCCAACCCCAGCAAGATGATCAGGAGGATATTCAGCACCCCGAGGGTCTCCTCACGCCATCCGCTATGAGCGGATCGGCCGGTCGACCGTCTCCACGGCGAGACCGGTCAATCCAGGGTAATGCGCCGCCACGGCGACCCCAAGCGGTCCCGGCTCGCTCTCGCCTCGCTGACGACAACAGCTCGTGCGCGTGGTTACGAGCCGCTCGTGAGATTCTCGGCCGAGAGCTCCTCCAGGAAACGACGGTAGGCATCATTACGGTCGATTCCCTGGCTCGAC
>DASUQU010000096.1:0-2508 GCA_036280495.1 Thermomicrobiales bacterium
GACACAACCGCCACGAGCGGGAGGCCAGGGCGTAACGTTGCTGGGGCGGGCGCCGGCTGGGCCGGTCGACCTGGCCGAGGTCGCGGTACTCCTCGACCCCCATGATGCCGTCGCCATCGCCAAGCAGCCATTGTTGCCACGGACCATATTGCGAACGGCCAACGGTGAGGTACGCGTTTCCCAGATGATCCCGCCCGGGCACAAGGTCGCGCTGCGCGAAGTGGCTCAGGGTGGAGAGGTCCGGCGGTACGGGCAGATCATCGGATTTGCCACCACGGACATCGCCCCCGGCGATCACGTTCACAGCCACAATCTCTCGGTCGGTGAAGGGCTCGAGCTCGACTACGCGCCGAGCTCCGAGTACCGCCCGGTGGAGTACGTACCGGCGGGCAAGCGCCGCACTTTCATGGGCTACCGGAGGAAGGACGGGCGTGTCGGGACGAGGAACTACGTCGCCCTCCTCGCTTCGGTCAACTGCTCTTCGTCGGCGACACGGCAGGTAGCCGACTACTTCCGGGACCCAGAGGTGATGAAGGAGTTCCCAAATGTCGATGGGGTGATCCCGCTCGGCACGAAGGGGGGCTGCGGGGCGCACTACGGGTCGTCGGACCTGGGGGTGTTGCAGCGGACGATGGCCGGTATCGTCGACCACCCGAATGTCGGCGGCTATGTCATCCTCAGCCTCGGCTGTGAAGTGAACCAGCCGACCGATCTGATCGAGTCGACCGGACTTGGTAATGGCCACCAGCCCACCGTGCTCACGATCCAGCAAGACGGTGGCTTCGCCAAGACGGTCGAGGCCGGGATCGCAGCCGTCAAGCAGATCCTGCCGATAGCCAACCAGGTTCAGCGAGAGCCGATTCCAGCATCAGAGCTCGTCGTTGCCCTGCAGTGTGGCGGGTCGGACGGCTGGTCAGGCGTCACCGCAAACCCGGGTCTGGGTCGGGCTGCCGATGAAGTCGTCCGCCAAGGCGGCACCGTCGTCCTGGGTGAGACGACGGAAGTCTATGGCGGCGAGCATCTGCTGACTCGGCGAGCGAAGAACGCGCAGGTCGCGCAGGACCTCATCGACCGCATCCACTGGTGGGAGAACTACACCGCGCTCTTCGGTGCTTCAATCGACAACAATCCGGCGCCGGGGAACAAGCTAGGCGGTCTGACGACCATCTTCGAGAAGTCGTTGGGCGCTATCGCGAAAGCTGGGAACACCCCCCTGAACCAGGTCGTCGGCTACGGCGAACGCGTCACCGAACGCGGCTTCGTTCATATGGACACGCCAGGCTATGATCCGGTCTCCGTGACCGGGCAGGTCGCCGGCGGCTGCAACGTCGTCGTTTTCACAACCGGGCGGGGATCAGCGTTCGGGTTCAAACCCGCGCCATCCGTCAAGATCGCTACCAACTCGACTCTCTATGCCAACCAGGAACCCGATATGGACATCAATGCGGGGAAGGTCCTCGATGGGGTCAGCCTCGATGAGTTGGGGCAGGAGATCTTCGAGAAGATCCTCGCGGTGGCGTCCGGCGAGCGGACAAAGAGCGAGCTGGCGGGGGTCGGCGAAGAGGAGTACAACCCCTGGATCATCGGCGCCATGCTCTAACGAGTGATGGACGGGCAGGTGATCGCGGAGGAGGAGGTCGGGCGGTTACTCGACGAGTTCCGTGAGAAGGCTGAGCCACTTGGTGTGACCGTTCTCCGCGCTGCCTCGCGGGTGGACGCGGCGGTCGCCGTAGCGGACTGGGCGCAATCGCTCGAGGCCGATTGCGTCTTCGTCGCTTCCGAAGTGACGAGGCAGGCGCCCGGCGTCGAGGCAGTGCTAACTTCCGCGGGATTGCACGTCCGGCCGCCTGCATTGCCGGCGGAAACGCGGGATGCTCCGCTCGGTCTCAGCATGGGGCGTCTCGCCATCGCGGAGACAGGCTCGGTGCTCCTGTCAGAACCGACGCTCGAAGACAGATCGGTCGGCATGCTGACGTTGGCACACGCCACGATCTGTCCCACTGCCGCGCTCGTCGCTTCTCTCGACGATGCGGGGCCGGTGATCCGCGAGCTGGCCCTGACAGGCGGTGGTGCATTTTCGACGCTGGTCACCGGCCCCAGCCGGACCGCCGACATCGAGCGCGTGCTCACGGTCGGCGTGCAGGGACCGGGCAAGGTGATGACGCTCTTCGTCGATGACTTGTGACAGGGGTGTCTGTTGGACCCTGAGCGCACGCGCGTCATCCATCGGGATCTGAATCGAACGTACCCGACCCTGGCGCGCGGCGAGGGGATCTATCTCTACGACAATCAAGGGAACCGCTACATCGACGGCAGCGGAGGGTCGGCGGCAGTGACGGCCATCGGCCATGGCGTGCCCGAGGTGGTCACGGCACTGGCCGACCAGGCGGCACGTCTCGCCTACGCGCCGACACACGCCTTCACGACCGACGCCATCGAGAGCTGCGCCCGGATCATCATCGAGGAGTTCGCCCCGGAAGGGTTCGGCAAGGTCTGGTTCGTGTCCGG
>DASUQU010000097.1:0-2068 GCA_036280495.1 Thermomicrobiales bacterium
GGCGCGACAACCTGCTCTTCTACGAGTACTTCCACGGGGAAACCGGCGCCGGCCTCGGCGCGAGCCATCAGACCGGTTGGACGGCGCTCGTCGCGCCGCTATTAGAGTCGTCGGTCAGCGAGTGACGGGGGGAAGGCCAAATGGCGGCGTTCACCATGTAAGCTCACGCCCAGGCACGACCAACACTCGCGGCGCCCGGCTGACGACACCCGATTCGGGGTAGGCATGCAGGAACTCCTGGGGACGCAGACCGCCGCCGACATCAATCTGATCGCGCAGCTCCTCCTCCTGGCCGGATTGCTCGCCGGGTTCGTCCTGGCGCGCCGAAAGCGCTTCGCCCAGCACGCCAATGTCCAGACGGCAATGGTGCTCCTCAACCTGGGGCTGATTGCGTTGTTCATGGTTCCCAGCTTCTTCGGGTACGTCATTGCGAGCCAATCCGTGGGCGATCGCGTCGCACAGTTGATGGTCGGCCACGGTGTACTCGGCATCATTACTGAGGTCGTCGCGCTCTATCTCATATTGCTCATGCGCACCAGGCTGATCCCGAAGCGGTTCCGGCTCGACAACTTCAAGCTCGCGATGCGCTCCACACTCGCGCTCTGGTCAGTACTGGTCCTCCTCGGCATCGGGATCTACGCCGAGCGCTACTTGACGCAAAGCGTCGCCGCCAGCGCCCCGCTGCTCGAGTTCCGTCAGCTTGGCGCCGATCTCTACGTCCACGCCGTGGAGCTGGAGGATGCTCAGACCCGCGGCAGCCTGCCCGCGGTCAAGCGCCATGCCGAGCACCTGATCAACCTGATCGAAGGAGCGCAAGGTCTGCACTACGGTGACCTCGACGCCAACAGCCACATGGAGGATCCCGGGGACGGGGTCGGCCTCCTCGCTCGACTCGACGCTGTCGCCGATGTCGGGGGCAGCCCGGGGACGACGCAGCAGGCGGCGACGATCCGGGATCAGCTCGATCGCATCGTCACCCTCTCCCTCGACCTGATCGGAGACCAGCCGGTGCATGAGATGACGCCCGTGGTGGAGGAGATCCTTACCCTGGCGCGCCAGACCAACGTCGATGGGGTGTTCGCCCTCGAGACGGCAGCACGCGCCGCTGGCGTGGTCCAGGCGCCATCACTGGCTGGTGTCGCCCAGAACGCGGGAGAGCCGCTCAGCGTGACGATCCACGAGGATCACTTCCGCTTCATTCCCTCGCAGCTCACCATTCCCGCCGGCACGACGGTCATCTGGGTCAACGATGAACAGGCCAAACACACCGCCAGCGCAGACGACGGCAGCTTCGACTCTGGAGACCAGGCGCTGGGCGTGCGCTTCGAGCACACGTTCACCGAACCCGGAACCTACCCGTACTACTGCCGCTACCACGGCGATGTCGGCGGCGTCGGCATGGCCGGCACGGTCGTCGTCGAGTGATGGTCCGTTGCAGGAAGCACGAACCGAGATTGCCCGGAAAGGCTCGACCAACGTGTGACCGGCGAGGCCTATTCAGAGACGGCCGCAAGGCGAACAACTCAGCCCGAGGACTAGACACGGCTCGCGCTGCCCGCTAGGTCGCGAAAGGCTGTCCCCACCGTTCGCGATGGACGATCTCCGACAGCGGCTTGCGCGTCTTCTGCCTATGCCCGATGGCGCTGGCGGGATAACCGAGCGGCAAGATCGCCACAACGTCCAGCTCTTCCGGGATGCCAAGGAGCGCTTTGGTCGCTGGACCCCCGCTCCCAACCCAGTTGCCGCCCACTCCCGCGTCCCAGGCGGTCAAGAGCATGTTCTGGATGGCGCGGCCCGCGTCCGCGATCGCGAACCGGGATGGTTCGATGGCAACGACGATCGCGAGTGGCGCCTCCGAGATGTACGGTCCACTCCGAGCCGCCTCACCGAGCTGGCGCAACATATCTGGGTCTTGCACCACCACGAAGTGCCAGGGTTGCTTGTTCGCCGCGCTCGCCGACAACCGGCCAGCCTGGAGCACCCGGCGTAGCACCTCTTCCGGGACCGGCTTGTCACGGTAGCGGCGCACGGCCAGAAGCGTGCGGATGGCCTCGAATACGTCCATGGA
>DASUQU010000098.1:0-5382 GCA_036280495.1 Thermomicrobiales bacterium
GTGGCGAGCATCGATACGCCGCGGGATGGCGGCACGAGCGATGCCTGGACGGCGCAAGTCCGTGGTCACTTGTTGATTGAGGCGGGGGCCGCGCGGGAGATCGCCTGACGATCGAGCTAGCTTGTAACCGGGGTGCAGATCTCGACCAGCATCCCATCCAGATCACGCACGTAGGCGACGGTTTGACCCCACGGTTTGGTCGTGGGCGGCGAGACGACGGTCGCCCCGGCCGCGAGCGCGGTCTCCCAGGCAGAGGGAACATCGTCCGTGACGAAGCCGATCTCGACGCCGACCGGTGGCTCCGCCGGGTCATTGCGGCGGTATCCGCCCGGGATGAACTCTCCGACCAGGATGTGGCTGGCAAATGAGAGCGTGGTGTCGCCGGTCTCCATTTCGCCATAACTCGCGTCGTCGCTTACGAAGCGGCGAGTGAGCCCAAATGCGCGCTCGTAGAAATCGATCGCCCGTGTCACGTCTTCGACATAAAGGATCGTGTAGCCGAAACGCATGCCGCGCCCTCCGAACATCTGTGCGAGACGATAGCCGTACTCTACTCGATCAGCAGCCATATGCTGTCCAGGCCTAACGCCGTGAATCGCCGCTGACCCAGGTGTTCTAGGCGACCAGCCGGCCTGTGATCCGTCATAATCGGCGTTCGACAGTTGCTGCGGTGACAGCCCGTCACGCGCACCTCGAGCCATCGCGACGGAGACGCACAGGCGAGTGAGGGGACGGACCGAGCGCCCGGGATGGCTGCGGTATGGGACCGCGTTTGTGCTCGTCGTCCTGGCGAGCGCCCTGGCGGTAGCCCTTCGGCAGTGGCTCTGGCCGACTCTGCTTGCACCCTATTACGGCGCAGTCGTACTGGCCGTCTGGTATGGCGGGTTGGGTCCTGGCCTGGCGTCCATCGGCCTCTCCTTGCTCGCGATCCCTATCTGGGTGCTTCAGCCCGTTGGGATCTGGTCCATTGGTTGGAGCGATCTGAGCGGCCTGATCACCTTTGCCGCCGTCTCGTTGCTCGTGACGGGGCTCAGTGCCAGGCGGGATCGCGCCGAAGCCGAGATGTGGGCGAGTGAGCGCCGCTTCCGCACCATGCTCGAAACCGCTAACGAGGGCATTTGGTTGATCAACCGTGGCGCGCGCACACAGTACGCCAACGACCGGATGGCCGCGCTGCTCGGTACGACGCCTGATCACCTCACGGCGGTCACGGTCCTCGACTTCGTCTTTCCCGAGGATGTCCCGGCCGCGCGGGAGCGAATCGACAGGAATCTGGCGGGACACTCGGAGGAGTTCGACTTCCGGTTCCGCCGCGCCGACGGCGAGGAGGTGCTGGTTGTGGCCGGCACGAGTCCCGTGCGTGACGGTTCGGGCCGGGTCGTGGGCGCACTTGGTCTCTTCACTGACGTCACCGCGCGCCGCAGAGCCGACGACGCCCTGCGCCTGCTGGACGAGGCAGGGAGGGCGCTAGCCTCGTCGCTCGATTACGAGCAGACCTTGCAGCGTGTGGCCTGGCTCGCGGTGCCGGCGCTCGCCGATTGGTGCATGGTCGACCTCCTCGATGGTGGCGTCGTCCGGCGTGTCGCCGTGGCGCATGCCGATCCCCAGCAAGCTGCAATGGCGACAACGCTGATGCGGTATGCGCCGTCGTTGAGCACTAACGGACCTGAAGCCCAGGTCATCCGGACTGGCTCCTCGTTTTTCCTCGAGGCAGCCACCGACGAACTGCTCGAGTCTGCCGCCCAGAGTGCCGAGCACCTCGAGGTTCTGCGTGCCGTCGATATTTTCTCGGCGATCGTCGCCCCGTTGTCGGCGGGAGGCACGGTTCATGGGGTGTTGACGCTGTACACGACGGCGATTTCACATCGCCGTTTCAACGAGGACGACCGTGCGCTTACCGAGCAACTTGCACGTCGCTCGGCAGTGGCTATCCACAACGCCCGGCTCTACCGCGACGTGCAGGCCGCCGAGGCGCGCTACCGTGGACTCTTCGAAGGAACGAACGACGGCATCATCGTGTTCGATCCGGATGGCACGTGTGTCGACGTCAATCCGGCCATGATGGCGATGGTCGGGTATGACCGGACGGAATTGGTTGGTCGCGCGGTGACGGCGGTGGCCTGCGGGGGCCCATGGGCCGGCGAGGAAGGCGAGCGGCTGCGTCGCGACGGGCAGTGGCGCGGAGAATTCGAGCTGCTGCGCAAAAACGGATCGGCGATGCCGGTCGAATCGTCGATCACGTCAGTGCCACTCTCCACTGGGTCAGTCTATGTCGGCGTCCTGCGCGACGTCTCGGAGCGGAGACGATTCGAACAACTCCAGGAGGAGTTCCTCTCCGCGCTGGCCCACGACCTGATGAATCCCCTGGCCAGCGTGCGCGGGCAAGCCCAGATCTTGCGCCGGCGGATCGCCCGCGGTGAACCTCTCGACGAGGCGCGCCTCAATGCGGGGTTGGAAGGTATCGACGTCGCTTCGGCGCGCATGACCCGGCTGCTCGACGAGCTAGCGGACGTGATGCGCTTGCGGTCCGGACAGGAGGTCGAGCTGCGCCGGGAATCGACCGATCTAGTTACGCTGGCTCGGCGAACCGCCGTGGAGCAAGACCAGATCACGGATGGGCATGCAATTCAGGTCCACTCCGCGGTGGATGAGTTGATCGGGTTCTGGGATGGACCTCGCCTGGAGCGGGTGCTGGGCAATCTCCTGGGCAATGCCATCAAGTACAGCCCGGATGGCGGCGAGATTACCATCCGCATCGCGCGCGAGGGGAATGATGCTGAGGAGGCCGTCCTCAGCGTCGAGGATCACGGTGTCGGCATTCCAGCAGCGGATCAGAGTCACATCTTCGAGCCGTTCCGGCGCGCCGGGAACGTCGAGAGCATTGCGGGGAGCGGCATTGGCCTGGCGGGGGCCAAGCGGATCGTCGAGCTCCATGGCGGGACCATCGCGGTTCAGAGCAGTGAAGGACAGGGAAGCACATTCACGGTTCGCCTCCCGATCAGCGCCAACGATCAGGAGCGCAACAACCGGTAGTGGCGGGCGATGAGCCCGATGCCGACCAGCGCGACGACGCAGGCGCCGGTGATCGCCAGCGGCGCGCCGGTCCGCTCGGCGATCACGCCGACGGCCAGTTGCCCGAAGGGCAGCATGCCCCAGGTCGCCAGGTAGATCGAAAGCACCCGACCGCGCACGTCATCGTCGACCCGCAACTGCAGCGCCGTTTGAGCCAGGGCCATGAAGGCAGCGCTCATTCCTCCGGCCGCGAAGAGCAGCAGCACCGCCAGTGGAAGATTCGACGTCAGCGCGAAGACCAGCACCAGCGCGGTAAATGTGGCGGCAGTCACCACCTGGGCACGAGACCAGGTTCCGAGGCGGCGCGAAGCCGCGACGGCGAGCGCTCCGGCGACCGTCCCCAGCCCGGTGCTGGCCAGTAGCAACCCCAGGCCGGTCGAGCCAATGCCTAACACATCCCGGGCGAAGACTGGCATCATCGTGATGTACGGCATCACCAGGACGTTTGTCGTGACCGCCAGCAGGATCAAGCTCGAGAGGAACGCGTCCTGAGCCACGATTCGCAACCCGAGCGTCAAACTGGCCCAGACCGACCCGCTGCGAGCGGTTCCGATGGGTGTGCTGGCTGGCAGCTGGAGGGTCGCGGCGAGAGCCAGGATTTGGAGCAGGGCAGCCACCGCGAACGTACCCGCGACGCCGATGACGGCGATCAACACCCCGGCCAGGGCCGGTCCGGTGACTCGGGTCGCATTCTGGGCAGCGGCGTTGAGCGCCACGGCGTTGGCGAGATCGTCGCGGTCGACGAGCATCGTCACGATGGTGGAACGGGTCGGGAAGATGAACGACATGGCAGTGCCGTACGCGGCCACCAGCACCAGGGTCGACCAGGGTGCGATAGCGCCCGTGCCGACCAGAAGCGCGAACACCGCCGCGAGCAGCATCACGGCGACCTGGGCCACCAGGAGCACCGTGCGCCGGTCATAGCGATCGATCATCACGCCGGCCGGCAAGGAGACCACGAGCAGCGGTATGCCGCCGACAAAGCCGGTCAATCCCACGAACAGGGGGGAGTCCATCAGCTGCAGAGCAAGCCAACCGACACAGACCTGATACATCCAGAAGGCGGAGTTCGTCGCCAGCGTTCCCAGCAGCAGCATCCGGAACGCGGGGTACATTCGCAACGAGCGAGACACGCGGCCTGTGTCCGGGGAAGGTGTGCCCTCCGGCGATAGGCGACGCCGCACCGGGATTCGATCCAGCACCTGATTCCGCATGAATCCCTTGCCCGCTCCCAGAATGACCTGTCACTCGTATCGCGCAGCTCGGATCAACCCACGGCTCACGCGGGGCGGCTGTCCCAGCGGAAGAAGCGCACCGAGATCGCCATGGCAATGATGAAGGTGAGCATCAGCGCGACGAGATCCAGCCAGATCGCGCTGAAGCCGTTGCCAAAGGACATCGGCTGGCGCAACGCGTCGACCAGATATGGCAGCGGCAGGACCTTCGTGATTGGACGCAACCAGGCAGGGGCGTTCTCCATACTGAAGAAGATGCCCGACAGGAAGAGCATGGGGAAGGTGACGAGGTTGGCGTAGCTGGCCGCGGTCTCGGTGTTCGGCGCGATCCCGGAGATGGCGAACCCGATCGCCAGGAACGCCATCGCCCCGGCGGCGATCGCCACCAGCAGCACCAGAGGATTCCCGCGCAAGTGCAGGCCGAAGAACGCCCACGCCATACCGATCAGGATCACCGCCTGCATCGCGGCCAGCAGCAGCTGCGAGATGACCCGCGCCAGGATGAACGAGGTGAGTGGGAATGGAGTCACCCGGATGCGGCGGAGGATGCCGCGCTCGCGGTAGGTGACGAACGCGGTCGCCAGCCCGATCACGCCGGAGTTCATCAGGCTCATGGCTAGAATGCCGGGCACGAAGACGTCCATGAACGAGACATCTTGCGCCGTGACCGGGCGTTCCTCGATCGGCAGTGGGGGCGGACCACCGGCCACGTCGACCAACGTCTGCCGCACCGCCCCGACCGCCACCTGCGAGACCGGCCCCTCCGTCGCGTTGTAATAGAGGGTCACCGTGGGCAAGGCCTCGGCGCTCCCGACCGCCTCAGCGCCAAAGACTGCCACGACACCGCGGTTCCCGTTCGCGAGCGCTTGCAACTCTTCCTCTTCGTCGCCAATGGAGACCACGAAGGTGGGACTTGTTTGCAAGGCGGCGATCACGGCGTCACGGAACGCGGATTCCGGACCTGCCACGCCGACGTCGAACTCGACCGTCGTGCCACGGCCGAAGACGACGCCAAAGATGACGATGAAAAGTGCGGGGAAGGCAAGATTCCAGAAGAGCGCCGCGCGGTTGCGCA
>DASUQU010000099.1:0-2798 GCA_036280495.1 Thermomicrobiales bacterium
CCAGTGCGACCAGATTGCCCTCGATGGTGATCGGCGGGGGCTCGTCGCGCATCTCCTGCACAGGCACCTCCAGCGTGGCCAGATGACAAACGGCTATGGAACCGGTTTCACAAGTCGCTGGCTAATCGACGAGCAATCAGCTCCAATGAGTCCCGCGTTTGAGCTCGACCCCCACGCACACTGGCCCGGACCGCGTCGAGATCAGCCTACTATTGCGCAAGGCGCCCTGATGAAGGGAGGTCGATGAATCTGCGATGGCAAAGAGTCGCGCGATCGGCACAGTGACAAAACCGGCGCCGTGGCGATCGCTTCGTCCTGAATACCGGTGCAACTGACACACTTGCGCCATGTGCGCTGTGCCGTGTGCCGCGAGCGATGATGTCGTCGCGTGAATTGCCCCATCTTGGGCCGCTACGTCTGCCGGAGGAAGCGCCGGAACGGGCACTGCTGCGCCGGGTGGCCCTTGCCGTCGGACTCATTCTGGCTGTCACCGCGCTGCAATGGCTGGACCGCGACGGGCTGCGCGACAACGTCCACCCGGACCGTCCGATTGGCTTCATCGATGTCTTGTATTTCACCGTCGTCTCGCTGACGACGGTCGGCTACGGCGACATCACGCCGGCGACAGACAATGCCCGATTGATCAACGCGGTGGTGATGACCCCGATCCGCATCTTTCTCTGGGTGCTGTTTCTCGGGACCACCTATGAGCTGACCGTCCTGCGCTTGCGCTGGCGGGAGGAGCGTCAGATGAAGGAACTGCACGATCGGTTGTCGCAGCACGTGATCGTCTGCGGTTATGGGGTGAAGGGCCGGGCCATCGTCGACGAGTTGCTGGCGCATGGACAGGCTCCTGATCAGATCGTCGCGATCGACGAGAGTGAAGCGGCCGTCGCCGCCGCGGCGCAACAGGGGCTGGTGGCGTTGCAAGGCGATGCCTCGAGCGAGGATCTGCTCCGCGCCGCAAACGTCGAGGATGCGAGCACGGTCCTGGTGGCCCCGAATCGGGATGACGCCTCGGTCCTGATCAGCCTCACCGTGCGCAACCTCGCCCCTGAGGTGCATCTGGTCGCCGCCGCGCGCGAGGAGGAGAACGTCAAGCTCCTCTACGGGGCCGGGGCCGATCTGGTGGTGGCACCGTCGGTCTCGGGCGGACGGTTGATGGCCGCGGCGGTACGGCAGCACGCGGTGCCGCAGTTTCTGGAGGATCTCCTCTCCTTTGGCGAGGGGTTGGCGATGGCAGAGCGAATCGTGCAGCCCGACGAAGCCGGGCGGCTCGTCTCCGAGCTACCGGACCTAGCCGGGACGCTAATTCTGGGCGCCGCGCGCGGTCGGGAGCGTTGCCCCTTTTACCAACTCCCCTGCTTTCGCCTCCGGCCGGGAGACGTCGTCGTCTACCTGACGGGCGACGAAGGCTGCGCGGAGGATGCCGATCCGGTCTCCCCGGAGGAGATCGGGGTCCCGTCGACGTAGCGGCGCTCTCGGCCTCCGCTTCCACAGCCCCGCCGGCGCGCTTGTCGACCCCCCTTGTGTCGACACTGCCGTGCGACCGTCCGGATCACCAATTCGTTTGTTTTCAGGACCGATAGCTGGGCATTCCCTCTGGTGTCCTGATGTGGAATGTAGACGATACAGTCAGCTGGCCGGATGATGCGCCAGCGCCGCGCCTCGCGCGGCAGGCTAGGATCGCCGCCCCGCAATGTGATCGGCGTTGGGAAGGAGCGGCACCGGTGCCGACGTTTGGCTGCGCCTACTGGGGACGCGACGCGAGCGTCGCCGACCGTGATTTCGCCTCCCTGCCCGGAATCGGCTTTTCCTGGGTCGTCATTCCCGTCTCGACCGAGCGCATGCGCTACGACCGCGCTGGTGCGGCCGCGGTCTTCGCCGCGGCGAAGCGCCACGGACTCGCCACCCGCATCGCGCCCTGGGGAGTCGGCGGCATCTTCGGCGGCGAAGGAGTCGTCGAGGCCGGTCTTTCACCGATGGCAACACTGACCTGGTGGTTGTCGTGCGCCCACGAGTTTGAGCCCGACGCCATGTTCTGGGACGAGCCGCACGGCGCGCTGGGCTTAGGGGCCATGGCGCGTGCGATGACGACCTTGGACATCCCCGGCGCCGCGCAGTACCTCTACATCAACCCGGATCGCAGCGAGTGGCCCGAGTTGCCGGCCACGACAGGGCTGACCGGCATCGGCATCGATGCCTACCGCACGCCCGCGGTCGCCATCGCGCGGCTGCCCGAGGTGCGAAAACGATATGGCCTGCCGGTGCACGTCTGGGTGCGAAGCTTTGGTCTGAGGAGACGGCAGACGTTGCGGCCGGCCAACGACCTGACCACCCTACTCGACGCGGGCGTTGCCGAGATCGGGGTCTGGGGCTTCCCCTCGGCCGGGTGTTCGTGCCTCGACAACGCCGAGCCAGAGCAAGCCTGGAACGGGATCACGGCGACGATCGCCCGCCTCGGCGAAGCCAAGGCGGCGTGATCAAGTGACGAGGGCTAGCTGACTTGCGGTAGGTGCCATCTCGTCGTCCCAGATCGTAAGACAGCACGACAGGGGACGGCATTGACAGGGGCGTGCCGGGGAGCCGAGACTCTATGAGGCGGTCGTAAGGGCGAAGGGCGACTGCTCACTCATCGACCGTGTGCCCTGGAGAATGCGTTGTCCTGGCTGCTCCTGGCGCTACAGGTGATCCTGAGCGTCGTCCTCCTCGTCGCCGCCACCGAGAAGACACTGCGTTCGGAGGAATTCTTCGCCGCGCTGCGGCTCAGCCACCTGCCGGCAGGCTCGATCATGCCG
>DASUQU010000100.1:0-5169 GCA_036280495.1 Thermomicrobiales bacterium
GAAGCGCAGGAAGGCATAGGTCAGCCCTGTCACCGCAAACGCGATGGCGAAGGCCACGAGCCGCGTTTGGGAGAGGTTGAGACCGAGCACATTGACCGACCCGGTCAGATAGGGTACCGAGCGGAAGTTCGCCGTCCACAACGAAAGCGCGGTCCCCATGAATAACGTTGAGAGCCCGAACGTCAGCAGCAGCGACGAGAGCAGCGGCTGACCGACGACCCTCTCGATCAGCCCGCGCTCGATCACCGCACCAATCGTGAACATCAACAGGGCAGAGATCGGGAGCGAGAGGAGCGGGTTGACGCCGGCCAGGGCATACAGCCAGAAGGTGGTGTAGGCGCCGATCATCATCAGCTCCCCGTGGGCGAGGTTGATGACGCGAAGTACGCCGAAGATCATGTTCATCCCGGCGGCAAAGAGCGCGTAGACGCCGCCGAGCAAGAGACCGCTGATGACGACCTGGAGCAGGTCCATCGCAGCGGTCAGACCTCTGGTGACAAGTGACAGGTCACGGCGGGCGTCTGCGTTCTCCGGAGCTCAGCCGACCCTGTCACGCACACGCCGCCATGTCCTCGCGAGGCCTGGCACCTCCACCCTAGCCGCGCTCATTCCATGGCGGAGTGGGCAGCCGGAGCTCGCCTTCGGCGAAGTCCTCGGGGGTGACGATCAGCTTTTCCCCGTCCTGCCACTGTACGGTGAGCGCGATGTGCCCGATCTGCTTGCCGGCCTCGTCGACTTGATACTGACCGGGGAGCACGGTCTGCATTTGGACCGCTCGTAACGCGTCACGGATGGCATCGAGTTCGAGTCCGCCGACCTGGGTGACGGCGGCTTCGAGCACCTGGCAGGCGGAGTAGCCGGCGGCCGAGTGGTAATCGGGCTCGCGGTTGAACTTCGCCTGGTAGGCGGCGACGAACTCGGCGTTGCCGAGCGTTTCGATCTGGGGCTCCCACATCGACGGCCCGAGGACGTAGTCCGCATGGGCGCCAAGGCTCTCCACGAAATCGGGTTGGGCGGCGCCGACGGAGAAGGCGAAGAGCTTCGGGTTGACGCCGAGCTCCTTCGACTGGCGGGTGATGAGGACTGAGTCTGGAAGGTAAGACCCGCCGATCAGCATGTCGGGGGTGGCGTCCCGCACCCTGGTCAGCACCGAGGAGACGTCGGTCGCCTCGGCCGGGTAGACCTCGTTGACCACGACCTCGATGCCGGCGGTTTCACAATGCGCGGCCGCGCCGTTCGCTGTCGAGGTTGGGAAAAGGGTGTCTTCATAGATGATGGCGGCGGTCGTGTACCCCTGGGCCGGGGCGATGTCGAGGATGACGCTCTTGAAGTAATCCTCGGCGACCGAGTAGACGCCGAAAACGTACTGGTAACCGCGTGCCCAGATGTCGGAAGCAGAGGCACCGGCGGCAAGCATCGGTTGGCCGGCGCGCTCGGTGACTTGGGCGACCGCCTGTGTCACCGACGAGGAGTAGGGGCCGAGGATCAGGTTGACCTGATCCTCGGTCAGCAGGCGCTCGTACAGGCGGGCGCCGGTCGCCGGATCAGACTGATCGTCGTAGAGCACCATCCGCACCGGACGACCGAGGAGACCGCCGGACGCGTTCTTCTGCTCCTCCCAGAGGAGGTACGCCTCCTGCTGGTAGAGACCAGTACGCCCATTCGAACCAGTCGTCGAGACTGCGGCGCCGATCGTGATCGGCTCCCCGGACGGCGGGGCCGCGGGCGTCGCGTTCTGTGCCGCCGTTGCCGTGCCCTGACGTTGCTGCGTCAGCGTGGCTGCAACCAGCGGGGCGGCCAAACCAAGTGCGGCTGCCCGCTGGACGACCTCGCGGCGCGATCGATGCCGGGTCAAAGTTTCATTGACGAGCTGGGGCAGACCATCATTCTGGTTCCGCATGGTGCAACTCCTCCTGCGTCACTCCGTTGTCCGCCGGACCTGCTGCGATGGCATGGGGAAAGTATTGTAATTAGCGATCATACCATCCCCGAATACGGGCCCGGCATCGACGGCACTCAGAAAGTGCGGCCGAGCGGCTGGTCCCAGGGTTGCGGCGCCGCCACCCGGATCAGCTCGTCTTCGTTGTCGCGGGCGTAGAGGTAGAGGTGAGCAAAGAACTCGGCCTCGGGGAGGGGGTAGGTCGGGTTGATGCAGAGAAACGGCTGCCGCCAGGGCGGGCGTACCCCGGGCTCGCAGCGGACCTCGATGCGGCGGCCGACGCGGAGGCGGTAGGTGACGCCCGGGAAGCGACGAGAGGGCAGATCGACGTAACCAACACGGCGCACCCGCGTCCAGAGCTCGTCGCCGAGGGTGAGTCGCGCGATCTCCTCGGCTCGCTCGCGTGCCGCATCGTAGTCACGACCTGAGAAGCCGAAGCCCGCGCTCCGCTTCGGGAGGTGGTCCCAGCGGTAGCGCCAGGGCCATTCGATGGCGTCGTTCCGGGCATCCGGCAGATCAGAGCCACTGAAGAGGCCGATCTCGTCGTCCGGTTCGTCCAACCCCTGGCGCAACCAGTCGAGCAGCCGCCGGGCTGCCTCGGCGATCCCCATCGTCATTCGCACCTCTCACCGGAGGCGTCGCTACCGGGTGCCGCAGTGGTTAAGCGCAGGCCGCGGCAGGACCGACCCCAGGCGCCGGCCGTCCTGGTGACAGGGCTGCGCGGCGCCGCGAGGTGTTTTCGATCAAGTAACCGGTTCTGGATCAGCCGCCGGCGATGGGAGCGACGATCTGATACTCCTCGGCCTCCGGGTCGAAGGCGCCGCGGTCGAGGACGTGCACGCCGTCGACTTTCTTTGAGATCGCGCAGCCAGCGGCGCGAGCCTCGCGCAGGATCCGCTCGGCCTCCTCGACCGTGGCGCGGGCCTCTTCGGTGTCGGTGGTGTCCCACTCGACGACCTGATGGCCGCGGCGATTGGCGACGATGATGCGTCCCATGGTGGTCTCCTTTCCTTGCCCGAGGGACCCGGGAGGAGGGGAAGTCCGGCAGGCGGCCGCCACGGCGGCGGGTCGGCCGGACGACGGAAGGGGAGGGCCGGGGTCTTCTCATGATCTACCCGGCTCGGTCCCACTCTACTCCTGTCGTTCCCTGCGAGCAAGTGGTTGCGAGCAAGAGGTGTGGTGGGGCAATCGGCGACGACCGGTCTGGCCACGCCCGAATTAACAAGACCTCTCGACTATAGTCCCGACCGCGTCGCAGGAGGGCGGATCATGGCTACGCATGACGGCATCTTCCCCACATTCTTTCTCTCGGGCTTCGAATGCTCCACGTTTGACTGGCGAGACCGGGGGCGCCGCAATCTGGTCGAGGAGACTCGCCACGCGGACCACGCGGACGAGGACTACGCGTTGTTCCGAGGCCTCGGCATCGCCGTCGCGCGCGAGGGGATTCCGTGGCCGCTCGTCGAGCGCGACGGAGCGTACGACTTCTCATCGCTGGAGCCGTTCATCGCCGCCATGAACCGCTATCAGATCCTCCCGATCTGGGATCTCTGTCATTACGGCTACCCCGACGATGCCGACCCATTTGCACCTGAATTCGTCGAGCGCTTTGCCGACTATGCGCGGGCCGCGGCGGAATACGTCGTACCCCGGATGCGGGGACCACACTTCTTCACCCCGATCAACGAGATCACCTTCTTCGGCTTCATGGGTGGGGAGTGGGGCTGGGCGGCTCCGTTCCGGAAGACGAAAGAGGAGCGGTACGCGCTGCGCCTCGCTCTTTGCGCGGCTGACATCGCGGCGGTGAAGGCCATTCGCGAGGTCGATCCCGAGGCCCGCATGGTCCACATCGATCCGCTCGTCCTCGTCGTTCCACCGCGGGACCGACCGGACCTCGCCGACGAAGCCGCGCATGAGACGCTCGACGACACCTTCTATGCCTGGGACGTTATAGCGGGGATGCGCCACCCGGAACTCGGCGGCACGCCGGAGATCCTCGACATCGTCGGCGTCAATTGCTACTCGTTCGGTCAGATGGAGTTCCGCGAGCACGGTCCACACGCGGCCCTCCCGCCAGACGACCCGCGCATCAAACCGCTGGGCGAGCTCCTCACCCGGGTCTGGGAGCGGTACCGGCGACCGATGATCGTCGGGGAGACCAGCGGTTTGGGCGAAGGCCGTGCTGAATGGCTCAGAGACATCATCCAGGAGTCGCTGGCCGCCGTGCGCCAGGGGATCGACCTGCACGGCGTCTGTCTTTTCCCGGCCGTCGACATGCCCAACTGGCATTCCGGAGAGTGGCTCCACAACGGGATCTGTGATCTGGTCGAGGAGGGCGGTGACCTGCGCCGAGTCCCGTTCGAACCCTACGTCGCCGAGCTGCGCCACTGGCAGCGTGAGCTGAACCGCGTCACCGAGCTCGATGAGGACCCGTTCAGCGACCCGGTGGATCTGGGCGACATCGTCGCGGCCGCGGAGCGATTGCAGATGCAGTCGGACAAGAACTGGTCGTAGCGTAAGCGACCATGCGGGCCGGTCAGGCGTCGCCGGTGGTGGTCACCTCCAGCAATTCGTCCGCGTGAAAGAGGTCGTAATTGAACGTCTGTGCCGCCGTCGCGCCCTCGTGCGCCGCCGTCACGATCTGGTGCGCCAATAACCGCGTGCAGTCGCCCGCGGCGTAGACGAACGGCTCGCTCGTCCGCTGTTCGGTATCAACCGTGATGTAGCCGCTACCGCTCATCGCCAGTCCCAGCGAGCGCGCGAGCGCCGTCTGCGGTGCGGCTCCCTGGTGGCTGAAGAGGTGCTGCGCCGGGAGCTCCCGCCCGTCCTCCAATCGCAAGGCCTCCAGCATCCCCGGCTCGCCGTCTCGCGCCTGCCCGCAGGTGATCCTTCCGATCACCACCGGCAACTCCCGCCGTGCCATCTGGGCAGCTGCCCGCAGCGTCAGCCCCAGCGTGCCGTCATTGGTCACCAGGGTCACGTCCGGGGTGAAACGGCGCAGTTGAATCGCCATCGTCGCCGCCTCGTCGTCGTTCCCGGCCACCACCACTCGCTTGCCCCGCATCTCGTAACCATCGCAGACGATGCACCAGTGCAGGCTGCGGCCGATGAACGCCTCGAACCCCGGGAAGCGCGTCCAGTGGTCACGCACTCCCGTGGCGAGGATGACCCCCCGCGCTCGAATGCGCTCCCCGCCCGACCCCTCCAGCGCAAACCCGTCTGGCGTTCGC
>DASUQU010000101.1:0-2747 GCA_036280495.1 Thermomicrobiales bacterium
ATCGTCGTTTTCAAGTACAAGCCAAAGAAGCGCTATCGGCGTCGCACCGGTCACCGCCAGGCGCTGACGCGCGTGGCGATTACGGCGATCAACGCCTAACTCGGATTCAAGAACATCGAGGAGAGAGAGTCATGGCTCACAAGAAAGGCGTCGGTAGCTCGCGAAACGGTCGTGATAGCGAGTCGAAACGACTCGGCGTCAAACGGGCCGATGGTCAGTTCGTTCGCTCGGGAACGATCGTGGTTCGACAGCGGGGAACACAGTTCTGGGTCGGCCAGAACGTCGGCATCGGCAAGGACCACACGATCTACGCCAAGATCGACGGCGTAGTACGCTTCGAACCGGTTAGCCGTGCCAAGCGGCGTATTAGCGTCTACCCACCTGATGTCTACCCGGTCGGCGGTGGCAAGGGACTGATCAAGCCGGCCCATGAATCGATTGTTTACGCGGAATCAGGAGCGGCCGACTAGTCTGGGTGTCGTCCGTTACGTCGGTTTTGCCTCTTGCGTGGTATGGAGTTCTCTTCCCGATGAAGCCTGGAATTCACCCCGATTACGTCGAAGCAACAGTCACTTGTGCCTGTGGCAATACCTTTGTGACGCGATCGACGAAGCCGTCTCTTCGCACCGACCTTTGTAACGTTTGTCATCCGTTCTACACAGGCGAGCAACGGATCGTGGACACGGCCGGTCAGGTCGAGCGCTTCATGCGCCGAGTCGAGGCCGCAGCGGGATCGAGCCGACCGTCCAAGCGCCAGTCCCGCCTCACGGCGCGCGCCGAGCGCGAAGCCTCTGCGCGACGGGGTCCCAACACAGAAGAGGCGGCTCCGGACGAGACGGACGAGGCTGTTGATGCTGCCTCCGCCGCGAGCGGCGAGACTGGCTGATCCGCAAGGCACACCAATCTCGTTCTCGTTGAAGACCCGCTGAGCGCGGGTCTTCGTTATTTCCGGATTCGCCTGCCTGCGTGTGGTTGAGTCCGGCCTGGAATTTGCTAAAACACGTGAACAGAGGACATTGCCGAGTCGGCGCGGGGAGGAACCGCATGCCCGAAGGGACAGCCACCGCGCTCCGGGAGGGGACAGGAGAGAGGTTGGCGATTCAGCGCGACGATGACGTTGGCTTGGTGCTCGCGTTCATCGAGATCCCCCGCGGTAGCCGGAACAAGTACGAGTACGACGAAAGCACCGGACGCTTTCTCCTCGATCGGGTTCTCTATTCATCGGTGCACTATCCGACAGACTATGGATTCATCACCGAGACGTTAGGTGAGGACGGCGATTCCCTCGACGTGCTCGTCCTCGTGCAGGAACCGACGTTCCCAGGATGCCTGATCCCAGCTCGACCGCTCGGTGGCCTTGATATGCACGACGAGAAGGGCTCGGACTTCAAGGTTCTCGCCGTGCCGGTAGGGGATCCACGCTACGCCCACGTGCGAACGCTGGCTGATATCGGGGACCACTGGTTGCGCGAGATCGAGACCTTCTTCGCGACGTACAAGCAGCTCGAACCGAAGCAGACCGAGGTCCTCGGGTGGCACGATCTCGAGGAAACACTGCGGACGGTGGCTACGTGCCGCGAGCGGTATCGCGTGGCCCGCGGCGGGCACTAGTCATCGTGCCGCGCTCGCACGTGATTTCCGGGGTTGGCGCCGAAGGCGGCGATGGGCACGGTCAGTAGCGTCTCACGCTCGTATCCGGACTTGGAAGAGCAATGGAGCGAGTTCGCAGCCGCCAGAGCGGCGTAATCTGTCACCCAACATCGTTTCCCGGACCCCACGGGATCGGGGACTTCGGGGAGGCTGCGTTTCGTTACGTGGACTGGCTCGCTCGGGGCCGCCAAACGCTGTGGCAATTACTGCCGCTTGGACCCATCGGCCTGGGAAATTCCCCCTACGCGTCACCCTCCGCCTTCGCCGGCAACGAGCTGCTCATCTCCCTCCCATGGTTGGCAGGTGATGGATTGCTTGACCCCGCTAGCCTCGAAGATGCGCCTTCGTTTTCCACGTCATATGTCGAGTACGACGAGGTAAGGGCATTCAAGCGGCCGCTGCTGCGTAAGGCATTCGATCGTTTCCGGCGCGGCGCCGCGGTGGAATATCGCTCCGCACTCGACGCCTTTCGGGGTGAGCAGGCAGGGTGGCTGGACGACTACGCCACTTTCATGGCCTTGAAGAGCGCGCATGGAGAAGGCACCTGGAGTGATTGGCCGAAGGACATCGCCCTGAGGGAGCCGGAGGCGCTCGCTGCCGCGAAGGAACGCTTCCGAGACGAGATTCGGTTTCACGAGTTCACCCAGTTCCTGTTTCATCGTCAGTGGAGTGAGGTGCGTCGCTACGCGAACGAGCGGGGCATCACTGTGCTCGGTGACATACCGATCTTCGTCGCTTATGACAGCGCCGATGTTTGGGCGCACCGAGACCTGTTCCGGCTCGACCCGAATGGCCGTCCAACCGTCGTCGCCGGCGTTCCTCCTGATGCCTTTACCGCCGAGGGGCAGTTCTGGGGAAATCCGATCTATGATTGGAAGCGCAGCGCCGAAACTGGTTATGTCTGGTGGATCGATCGAGTTCGGTCCTCTCTCCAGCAAGTCGACCTGCTACGGATCGATCATTTCCGCGCCTTCGCCGCCTCCTGGGTCGTCCCAGTTGATGCCCGCACCGCCGCGGCCGGCCGTTGGGAGCAGGGGCCAGGACGCGCCATTTTCGATGCGATGGAGCGCGCACTGGGAGAGCTTTCATTCGTCGTC
>DASUQU010000102.1:0-21000 GCA_036280495.1 Thermomicrobiales bacterium
TGTCCTGTGCTGGGAATGAACACCGTCCGGGGGGCGGACCAGTCTTGCGCCGATGCCGCAACTGGCGTGAAACAGAACGCCAGCACCAAGATGACCGGAGTCATCAGGCTCGCTCGAAGAGTACGCGCAGGCCAACATCCGACGCGCATGCGCAGCCCGTTCCCCATCGTCTCCCCCAGAATCCTACTGGCGCACAGCTGTCCGCGAAGCACGCCAGATCCTCTCCCCGGCGCATTATACTGAGTACAGCACGATGACGTACGTACGCGGAGGATTGTCTCAAATCACCATGCCTCGTGGGTCCTCGTCGCCCTTTGTTTGGGTCGAGCCGGTCCCCCTGCGTGATGGCCTGCTGCCGTTTCACAGTGATCCACTGATCCACGCGATCTTGGCCCGGCGATTGGCGGATGCCGCGGAGGCCGCGGACTTTCTCGATGCGGATGAAAGGAAAGCGCCGGACCCGCATCTGTTGCCGGGAATGACTGAGGCCGCGGAACGGATTGCACGCGCCGTGCATCGAGACGAGCCGATCGGCATTTTCGGCGATTACGACACTGATGGCGTCACATCTTCAGCGCTCCTGACGCTCGCCCTACGGGCTGCGAGCGGAGGAACACAGCCGGTTGCGGTTCGCCTGCCGCGACGGTGGGAGGGGTATGGGCTAAGCAAATCAGGGATCGAAGATCTCGCGGCCGCGGGAGCGCGCCTCGTGGTGGCTGTCGACTGTGGCAGTAAGGATCATGCGGCCGTCGACCGCGCCCGGCAGCTCGGCCTGGACGTCGTTGTGCTAGACCATCACCGAATCACCGATGCGCCGCCGGCGCATGCCATCATCGCGTCTGCCCAGCTGTCCGAAGATGCGCCCTATCGAAACGTCTCCGCCGCTGGAGTGACCTATTTGCTGGCAACAGCGCTTGCCCGCGATGGATCCGATACAGGGAATGGAGCGGGAGAGGATCCGACCAGCCTCCTTGACCTGGCCATGATCGGTCTCGTCGGCGACGTCTCCTCCTTGAGCGGCGTCAACCGACCGCTCGTCCGCGACGGCCTGCGTCGTCTGCGCGAGAATCCGCGTCCTGGTCTGCTCGCACTCTGCGAACGTGCAGGTATCGACGCCCGGACGTTGTCCAGCACCGAGATCGCCTTCCAGGTGTCACCGCGGTTGAATGCGCCGGGGCGTCTCGGCGACCCAACACCGGCATTCGATCTCCTCGTCACCAGTGACCGGAGGCAAGCCGAACGGTTCGCCGAGCAGGCCGAGTTGGCGAATCAGCGCCGTAAGCTCCTCCAGGAGCGCATCATTCGGGAGATCGAGAGCGAACTGGACTCCAACCCGAGCAAGTTGGATCGACGCGTGCTCGTCTTTTCGGGGTCGGACTGGCAGCCGGGGATCGTTGGACTCGCGGCGGGCAAGCTGACCGAGCGCTATGACCGGCCGGTGATCGTGTTGACCGTCAATGACGGAGTTGCGCATGGGTCAGCCCGGTCAGTGCCTGGCTTCGACATCACCAGCGCGCTTTCGGCCGCGGGGAACTTGCTGATACGGCACGGCGGGCACGAACGTGCGGCGGGGTTGGCACTTGACGCAGGGAAGGTCGCCGAGCTCGACGACGCGTTGCAAGGGGCGATCGCTGAATCCGGCGCCAGTCCACCAGGGCCGCCGCGGATCTCGATCGACGCGGACCTGGAACCTGCCAGGCTGAAGCTCGATGTGGCGCGCCTCATCCATAACCTGGGTCCATTCGGCGAAGGGAATCCGGTGCCAATCCTGCGCGTACCCCGGGTGCCGATCCGGGGCTACACGGCGATGGGACGCGAGAAGCAACACCTGAAGATTCTCACGTCCGGTGAGGCGGGTCCGGTGGAGGCGATCCTGTGGAGCGGTGCCGGCAGATCGCAGGAGTTGGTAGGGGCGCGGCACGTCGATCTGGTTGGAGTCTTGGAGACGAATGTCTGGAACGGCGCTTCGCGAGTACAGATGCGTCTCTCCGACTTCCGCCCCGCCGACGATTAACCACCGAGCCGCGTCACGAAGCCTCGCTAGCGGCGCCGTCGCCACTCAGATTGACCGGCCCCGGGCCCGCTGTCACGGCGGCCACGGCATCCGGAACCGGAATCGACACCGCAGGTTCAATCCCGTCCAACAGGCCGTCGACCTGAACGTCATCAAGACAGATCGCCGCAGCTATTACCTGGTCCATGCTCGCCGCAAAAATGATCTCCATCTCGCGGTTCACGGCCGGTGGTAGTTTCGCCAAATCGCGAGCGTTCTCCTGGGGCGCGATCATGCGGCGAATACCGTGACGGTGTGCGGCGAGCGCTTTCTCGCGGAAACCGCCCACGGCGAGCACCCGGCCGCGCAATGTGATCTCGCCGGTCATGGCTGTATCACCGCGCACCGGACGCCGCACCAGCGCCGAAATCAGGGCGGTCGCCATGGTGATTCCCGCGGAAGGACCGTCCTTGGGAGTCGCTCCTTCCGGCAGGTGAATGTGCAGATCGAGCGACGACTGAAACTCGGGGTCGATCTGCAGCTGCTCGGCACGGGAGCGAGCGTAAGAGACCGCGGCGTGGGCGGACTCCTGCATGACGTCTCCGGCTTTGCCAGTAATGGTGAGGTGGCCTTTTCCGGGCATGGTCGCCACTTCCACTGGAAGCAGCTCGCCGCCGATCTCCGTGACGCCTAACCCAATCGCCAGCCCAATTTGATCTTCGCCAAGATGGAGATCCTGACCAAACCGCGATGGCCCTAGGTAGTCCGTGAGACGTGCGTCGGTTAGCCGCACGCGATCGCTCTTGCCGCGGACGACGTCGCGCGCCACCCGCCGGCAGATTGCCGCGATCTCGCGCTCGAGCTGCCGCACGCCGGCCTCGCGGGTGTAGTCGCGGACGAACCGCACCCAGGTGCGGGACGGGATGGAAATCGACTTTGCGTTCAACCCATGGGCCGCGAGTTGCTTCGGCAGCAAATGTTTGCGGCCGATCTCCACCTTTTCCTCTTCGCTGTAGCCCGGGATCTCAATGACTTCCATCCGGTCGCGCAACGGACGCGGCACCGGAGCCATGCTATTGGCCGTCGTGAGAAAGAGGACGTGCGAGAGGTCATAGGGCAAGTCAAGAAAGTGATCGCTGAAGGTCCGATTTTGCTCCGGGTCGAGCACCTCCAGCATGGCAGATGCGGGATCGCCTCGATAGTCAGATGAGAGCTTGTCGATCTCGTCGAGCAGCACCACCGGGTTCACCTTTCCTGCCTGCTTCATCGCCGAGATGATGCGGCCGGGCATGGAGCCGATGTAGGTCCGCCGATGCCCCCGGATCTCCGCCTCGTCGCGCACGCCACCGAGGCTGACACGGACAAACTCGCGGCCCATGGCGGTGGCAATCGACCGTCCGAGACTCGTCTTTCCAACACCCGGAGGTCCCACCAGGCAGAGGATTTGCGTCGCACCGCGGGCCGAGGCAGCGATCGTGAGTTTGCGTACGGCCAGGAAGTCGAGGATCCGATCCTTGACGGTTTCCAGGCCGAAGTGGTCGGCGTCCAGGATGCGCTCGGCTTCGGCGAGATCGAGTTGATCCTCACTCGCTTCCCGCCACGGAAGCGCCAGGACGGTGTCGAGGTAGGTCCTGACGACCGTCGCTTCGGCGGAGACTCCGGGCATCCGTTCAAGGCGGTTGACTTCCTTGAGCACCCGGTCCGCGACTTCGGCGGGCATGTCGCGCTCGGCGATCTTGGCCCGGAGTTGATCAAACTCGCTACCGTTTTCGCCGCCGAGCTCGTCATGGATCGCTTTGAGCTGTTCCCGAAGGTAGTACTCGCGCTGGTTGCGGTCGATCTGGTCTCGCACACGGTCTTTGATGCGCCGCTCGAGGGCGGCGACTTCGATCTCGGCCGAGAGGTGAACGGCCACGTGCTCCAGACGGCGTAAAGGATCGGCGATCTCCAGCAGCGCCTGACGGCGGGATACATCGGTCAGGAGCTGGGTTGCAAGGAGGTCGGCCAGGTGGCTTGGATCAGACGCGCGGTGCACCATGTCCTGGACTTCGACTGGCAGTGCGCCTCGTGCCTCACCGAAGCGATGGGCGAGGTTTTGGACATGGGCTATCAGGGCTCGTGCCTCGGCGGCCGGCGCCTCGGGTTCGTCGAACGGTTCGGCGACGACGGTGAAGAAACCGGGCTGGTTGGCGAAATCGCTTATTTGGACCCGGCTGATGCCCTCGAGGACGACTTGGACGTTTCCGGCCGATTGACGCTCGGAGGAGACAATCGCCACGAGCGTACCGATGTGATGAAGGTCTTCGGGGCGCGGATCGTCAGCGTCGGGATCACGGTGAGCCGTCACGACCAGCCGTCGGCTAGAGGCCAGGGCGTGATCGACGGCCCGCACCGATCGGGGACGCCCAACGAGCAGGGTAACGACGTTGCGCGGGAAGACGACGACGTTCTTCAGCGGCAGGAGCGGATGCCGGTCCTGGAACCCCTCCCGAGGATCCACCGTGCTCATGCCAACGTGCTTTGCATGCGGAAAAGCCCCCCGCGGGACGAATCGCGTCTGTCGTGCGAGGCAGGCCCAGGGGGCAATCTCGCCCACTCATGGTAGCGGGGTAATGATCATACTCTGTCGCGAGCCGGTAGGCAAAGGGTGAATTCGGGGGCTGGACGCTGACATTGAAAAACTAGGAAACGGGCGATCGTTCGATCGCCCGCCTGGAAAATAGTATTGAAAGGCTGACGACTACGGACTGATTTCGAGTCCGGACCCGGTCGAGCCAAGGGCCCCATCGCTGTCGCGGACCAGTGTATCCGATTGCGGCGCAGCCTGGCTCGCACCAACGACCTTAGCTCGGATGTGAACGCTTTCGTAATCACCGAATGGCTGGTCGAGCTCAAAGCGCGCCTGGCCCTTGCCCTCCTGATCGACGGTAAATTCTGCCGCTGGAACGAGCTTCCCATCTTGATTGACCCATAGCTCGTACGCGCCCGCGGCGTCCTTGCTATTCACGTCAATCTGAAGCATCCCGGCCCGGCCATCGGAACCGATGACGATCTGGCCCTCTGCCTGTGGCGCGTCATAACCCGGAGAAAGCGGGTACGAAGTCGTTCCGGAGCCAAAATTGGCGAGCTCGGACTGAAGTTCAGCCAACTGCGAGTTTTGACTCGACAACTGATTTTGCAGTTGCAGTCCCCAGAATCCTGTGGCAATCAGGGCGATCAAGAGCGGAACGGACAAAACAGAAACGAGTCGGCTGGCTCGGGATCCACTCGACGCTGGCGCTCCTGCTGGCGAGGATGACCTTTCTTGACTCGCGAGTGCGAGTGAGGCGCCGGCAGAGCTTGGAATGGTCGGCGTGCGCCACGCGTTGACGCCATGTAACGGAAGAGACGACTCCGCGGCTGCTCGCCGGGAGTGCGCCACGCGGGCGAAGAGCGCCACTTTGCTGTCAATCGGCGGCTTATGCATCGGCACAACGAAGGGAAGCATGCTCGCGGTGCGCTGCGCCTCCGCAAGAGAGCGCTCACAGCCTGCGCAGGTCCGCAAGTGTGCGTCCACGAGGGCAACCTCGTCCGCCTCGAGAGCGCCAAGGACGTAACCGGCGACCTGGTCGTCGACATGCCCGATGGTATTCGTAGCTGCCGTGAACGATCGGTTACCTAGCCCGGCCAGCCGGTAGGTCCGCCGATCTTTACGCTGGAGATCGCGCTCGTCGCTCACGCCAACTCTGCTCCGTCACTTCCGAGAGCGTCCTTGAGCTTCTGTAGCCCGAGGCGCATCCTCGTCTTGATCGTTCCCAGGGGCTCACCCAGCGCCTCGGCAATCTCGCGCTGTGTCAGTCCCCGGAAATAGGCCATCTCAATCGCTTCCCGCTGCGCCGGCGGCAACTCAGCCAGCGCCTGACCAATCGTCTCGCGCAACGCTCCGAGCCAGACCTCGTCCTCGACATCCGCGCCCGATCCGGTATCAGGTACCGCCGCGAGCACCTGTTCTGGCTCTTCGCTGTCCGCTTTCTGCGGTCGCCGTCGACGGCGGCGAATCTCGTCAATCGACAGATTGTGCGTGATGCTCAGCAGCCAGGTGATGAACGTGCCTCGACTGGCGCTGAAATTGCCTCCCTGCTGCCAGGCGCGAAAGAACGCCTCTTGCAGGATTTCCTCCGCTAGAGGTCGGTCTGCGACGATCCTCAACGCGAAGGAGAACACCACGCCTGAATATCGCTCGTACAGGACCTCCAGCGCACGGGCGTCGCCCTGCGCGGCGCGACCGATCAAGTCGGCGTCGCTCGCTTCGATGAGGTCGGGCGGAACACCCACCTCGTCGCTGGCCGGCATGGCCACTGTAGCCTCCGCGCCGGCCTCGACACTGTATACGGTCGAACCGGCAAGATCGGATTTCTCGTACGCGCGGTGAGACCCTGCCGGGCCCGTCAGCGCGGGGCGCCTCAATGCCTGCGTCGGTTGCGGGTCGGGGAGACGCTGAGCCGCAGTCTACCGTATCCCCGACCAATTCCTAGGTGGTTCGGCCTATTTCTATGGCTGAATGCCTGTATGAGATGGATCGGCGGACTGAATGAGGGAGAGCCATTCTTTGTCAGGTTCGGCGAGCCCGAAGGCTTCTCGCCCTTCACCGACGACGAAGAGGGAGCCCGTAATGAGGAGCGGGCCTCTGCCGCGCGCATGGCCGGCGGCAACTGCAGCCGCGACCGACGGCTGGATCTCATGCGGAATGCCAAGTGACGCGGCTGCGTGTGCTACGAGCTCCGGACTGGCTGCCCGAGGGGAGTTAGCCCGCGTGACAATGAGGTGGTCTACGAGCGGTCGCAACGCGATCAAGAAGGCACCTGCATCTTTATCGGCGCCCATCCCCAGCACCACGGTCGCGGGGGTCAGGCCCTCGGCAGCTTGCCAGGCCGCGACCAGGGCGGCCGCAGCCGCAAGCGTGTGCGCGCCGTCGAAGACGACATCACGGTTCCCGACCGTGATCCGCTCGAAGCGCCCCGGCCAGCGTGCGTTTGCGAGCCCGGTGCGGATCGGCTCCTCAGGCACGCGAATACCGGCCGCGTCGACAATTCGCAACGCAGCCAGGGCAGTGCATGCGTTCTCGACCTGGTGTGGACCCGGGATTCCGAGCGCGAGATGCGACAACGTTCCCCACGGCCCCGTTGCCTCGAATGAGCGCCAAGTTCCGTTCCAAGACCAATCTCGGCCTGCGATCTGGAGCGGCGCGCCGACCTCGGTCGCGACTTCGACAATCTTCGCCGCCGCTTCAGGCACCTGCGGGCTGGACATGGCAGGAACTCCGCGCCGCAAAATTCCTGCCTTTTGCCAGGCGATGTCAGCGTACGTTGGACCAAGGACTGCGGTGTGCTCCAGGTCGATCCGAGTGATAACGGAGACAGTTGGAAGGATCACGTTCGTCGAGTCGAAGCGGCCACCGAGTCCGACTTCGATTACCGCTAGCTTGCAACCGCACCGCGCGAACGCAGTGAACGCCATTGCCGTCAGCATCTCGAAGGTCGTCACTTGTCCCAGGTCCGGCTCGGATGTCTCGAGTCTCGACGCCGCGCCTGCAACCGTTTGCGCTTCCGCCGCGAAAACGTCGTCCGAAAGCGGCTCGAGGTCGACGGTGAGCCGTTCGGGAAATCGGTGCAAGTGCGGAGAGGTGTAGAACCCGACGCGGTGACCCGCCTCCTTCGCTACTGAGGCGACGAAAGCACCCGTCGAGCCTTTGCCCTTGGATCCGGCAATATGGACGGCGGGCAGGTTCAAGTGCGGATCCCCTAGTGCTGCCAGCAGCCTCCGCATGCGCTCCAGGCCCCGTTCGGCCCGCGCAGCGTCCCCGAATGGATCACTGATCAGGCCACGTTCATAGCTCGAGCGTCGCCAAAGCTCCTCGAGCGCTCGCTTGTAGTCCCAATCCTGTCTCAAGGATTTCACACACGTCCTCTTGCCAGCAGTCAGCCCCAATTGCTCATCGAAGATGCAATCGACTTGCGGCGCGGTTCACAATCTGCCATCTTGCGACTGAAATCACCACGGTCGCAGCCCCAGGATGTTCGATCCGCAAGGGGGGGTACGTTCCGCTGTACGATCCACCCGAGCATCGCTGCCCGGGAAGGGCTTGAACCGAAATGCTCCAGAGCCCCGCACTCGATGAAGATTTAGCCGTCCACCCGGCTTCCCCCGCTGCTTCAGCACGAAAGAGGCGGGGCTGATGCCCGGACGTATGGCGAAGCGCCCCGGACGATCAGCAGGTCCTCGGCCGTTCTCCTCTGAATGGTTGGCTACGGACACCGCGGTTGAGCCAGCGCGCCCAGCGTACCGATTGCCGACGTGGATTCCCAACGGGCGCACTGTGAGCACCGCTATAGTCGTCATCGTCTCGATGGCGGCGGCCAGTGCGGCGCTTCTCGGGGGAAACCAGTCGATGTTTACTGCTTCCGCCCCGACCCAGACGCTGACCGTGGCAGCGTCGGCTCCGGTAGCGAATGAGCCCCTGGGTGTCGAACCGACTTTCACCGCGCCGGCGCCGACCGCTCCACCGGCGGTAGTGGCGCAGACAGGAGATACGGGCGGTAACGCGCAGACTGTGCCGGAATTCGCCCGAGCTCCGGATATAGCGGCTGGACTCGCCGCGCCGGTGGTGAGCGCTCCTGACGATGCGCCACTCTTGCCAGCTTATCGAATCGTCGCGTTCTACGGACATCCTCACGATCCGGCCATGGGGATCGTCGGCGAGCACGACATCGCGCAACTGGCTGATATTCTGCACGAGGAGGCGGCTAACTACGCCGCGGCCGATCCATCACGGCCAGTGGTTCCAGCCCTAGAAATCATCGCGACCGTGGCGCAGCGGGTGCCTGGATCAGACGGGACCTACATTCTCGACACCGACACCCAGACTTTGACCGAATACATCGATTTCGCCGCGGACCAAGGGATGGTGGTGATCCTCGATCTCCAGGTCGGACGCGGCACGGTCGCGGCGGAGATAGAAAAAGTCCGCGATCTGCTGGCGCGACCGAATGTCCATCTCGCCATCGATCCGGAGTTTGCCGTCGCAGAAGGAGAAATTCCCGGCGAGTACATCGGCTCGGTTGACGCCGAGAGCATCACCTACGCGCAAAAAGTGCTGGCCGAAATCTCGGCCGCGAACGGGATACCGCCGAAAATGCTCATCGTTCACCAATTCCGGGAGGACATGATTCGCGGCAAGAACCAACTGGCACCCGTTCCTGGGGTGCAGTTGGTCATTGACGCGGACGGCTACGGAGCACCGGAATTGAAGACGGCGGTCTATAACTTCCTGGTGCGCGACGAGCCTGTCGAATTCGCGGGGGTCAAGCTCTTCTACGGCCAGGACGTGCCACTCATGACGCCGCAAGAAATCCTGGCTCTCGTTCCGGCGCCGGATATGATCATCTATCAGTAGATGGGCGCCCAACCGGTTCCTGCCTGGCCGGCAACAAGCCGTGTCGGCTGGTCCGGTTGAACTCGATATGGATTCGGGAGATGCCGATGTTGCATTGGGGCGTGGTCGGCGCGAGTACGATCGGTCGGGAGTGGATGGTCCCGGCGATCAACGCGCAACCCGACTCGATCGTGGCCGGCGTGGTGAGCTCAGACTCCGCGCGAGGCAGACGCTACGCAAACGAGCTGGGAATTCCGAAGGTCTATTCCTCCCTCACGGACCTTCTGGCGGAGCCAACCATTGACGCGGTGTACATCGGCACGACAAACGAGTGGCATGAGCCGCAGGCTCTGGCGGCGATCTCCGCGGGAAAGCACGTGCTTTGCGAAAAGCCGCTGGCACTGTCACTCGACAGCGCGCGGAAGATGGTCGCGGCCGCGGCCTCGGCGGATGTCGTTATGGGCACCAATCACCATCTCAGAAACGCGGCCACTCACCGAAAGCTGCGCGAGTTGATCCAGATCGGTGCGATCGGGCGGCCGCTTGCGGCTCGCGTGTTTCATGCCGTCCACCTGCCACCCCACCTGCAGAGCTGGCGGATCGATCGCCCGGAAGCTGGCGGAGGCGTCATCCTAGACATTACCGTCCATGACGCGGATACGCTCCGTTTCGTCCTGACCGATGAAATCGTGGAGATCACGGCGATGTCCGCCAGCCAGGGGATGGGGCGAGCCGGACTGGAAGACGCGGTCATGGGGGTGATGCGCTTCCATGACGGCGTCATCGCCCAATTCCACGACTCCTTCACCGCACCACACGCCTACACCGGCTTCGAGGTGCATGGCACGGATGGGTCGCTCTACGGCCGGGATGTCATGACGCAGCAGCCGACGGGAACTGTCACCATTCGTCGTGGGCGCAGCGAGGAAGGGATTCCCGTCGAGCACGAGAATCTTTACGAGCGATCAGTGCGTTGCTTCAACGCAGCAATCCGTGGGGAAGGGGATCCAGCGGCCAGTGGCATCGACGGTGTGAGATCGCTCGCAGTGGCCCTGGCGGTGCGCGAATCGGCGCAGACGGGTCGAAGCGTTCGAGTTGCCGGCGATTGATATGGCATTGGACATGGGAATGACACGTTCGAAGCGGGTCTCACTGGAAGAGGCGGCGGCCAATATTCCAAATGGGGCGACGATTTCCGTTAGCTCCTCGTCAGGACTAGGTTGTCCAGACGCTACGTTGAAAGCCATCGGCGATCGATTCCGGGCGACAGGCGAACCGAGCGGGTTGACCATGATTCACCCGATCGCCGCCGGCGATATGTACGGAATCGAGGGTGTCGACCACATTGCCGAGCCCGGACTGATCAAGCGAATCATCGCGGGTAGCTACCCCAGCGGACCGTCGAACATGCCGTCCCCGAAAATCTGGCAGCTCATCGATGGCGATCAAATCGAGGCGTACAACCTACCGAGCGGAGTCCTGTTTCACATGCACTCGGACGCGGCGGCGGGGCGCCCTGGCGTGCTTACAAAAGTTGGACTCGACACATTCGTCGATCCCCGCCGGCAAGGCGGCCGCATGAACCGGGTCACCAGTGAAGACATCGTACAGGTGACTGAGTTCGACGGCGATGAATGGCTCTTTTACCGCGCCATCCCGATCGACGTTGCCATCGTGCGGGGCACGACCGCCGACGAGTTGGGCAACATCTCGACGGAGCACGAGGGCGCGTATCTCGGCGCTCTCGACCAAGCGCTGGCGGCGCGAAACAACGGCGGGGTGGTCATCGCCCAGGTGGAGCGAATGACGACGGCCGGGTCGCTCCCGCCGCAGGAGGTGCGAATTCCAGGGACGCTGGTTGACTGGATCGTCGTCGTTCCAGACCAGTGGCAGACGACCCAGACCGAATACGACCCGGCCATCAGCGGCGAGTTGCGCCGGCCGCCCGATCAGTTTGAAGTGCCGGACTGGGGTCTCGACAAAATCATCGCCCGCCGCGCCGCGCAGGAGCTCATCGACGGTGACGTCGTGAATCTTGGCTTTGGCATTTCCGCCCTTGTACCCCGGATCCTGCTCGAGGAAGGGCTCGATGGTCGTGTGACCTGGGTGATCGAGCAGGGCCCTGTCGGGGGCATGCCGCTGCTCGGTTTTCAGTTCGGATGTGCGGCCAACGCGCAAGCGATCATGCCATCACCGGCGCAGTTCACCTTCTTTCAGGGAGGCGGATTCGATCGCTGCCTGCTGTCATTCCTTCAGGTGGATGCCGTAGGCAATGTCAACGTTTCGCGACTGGCCGGGAAACCACACGTGTCCGCCGGCGCGGGCGGATTCATCGACATCACGGCCGCGGCCCGAAACCTGGTGTTCAGCGGGGCGTTTTCAGCGGGACGCCAAGATATCGTGCTCGAAAACGGGCAACTCTCGATTCGCGACGATGGAAGAGTCGCGAAGTTCGTTCCTGAAGTCGAGCACGTGACGTTCAGTGGCCGCATGGCCCGGGAGCGCGGGCAGAATGTCACCTTCATCACCGAGCGCTGCGTGATTCGCCTCCTCGCGGAGGGTCTCACCGTGACCGAAATTGCGCCGGGTGTCGATCTCGAGCGTGACGTGCTTGGCCGAGTGCCGATACCCCTCCACGTCAGCCCGGAACTACGACGGATGGATGACCGATTATTCCAGCATGATTGTATGGGACTAAGGCTGCGCGCCGGCGACGAGAGCATCCAGCTGGAACCCTTGCAGAACGGGCGAGACAGGGCGGCGGCAGTTGGACGAGCCTGAGACCCAGCTGGCCTTGACAGCTCGCGAGGCGCTGACCGCGGCGGCGGTCTTCGCGAGGATGTTTCCGGCCGACGAGACCGGTCCCGGTGCTGACGCGATCGGCGCGCTCACCTACCTCGACCGGGCACTGGCGGGCCCATATCGCGGACACATGCCGGTCTATCGCACCAGCCTCGCGCTGCTCGATCGCGCGAGTCTGACGCGACATGGCGTGAATTTCGCGAGCGCGGAGGAATCGGCCCAGGATAACCTGATCGCTGATCTGGAGCGTGGGCAGATTCCGGGCTGGGAAGTGCCGGACCAACGCGAGTTCTTCCAGCTTATGCGGTCGCACTTGCAAGAGGGGCTCTTCAGTGATCCCGCCTACGGTGGCAACCGCGACAAGCTCGGCTGGCGCTTCCTGGGCCATCCCGGGGTCTGGCTGGAGAACAGCGAGGAAGAAAGCCTGTCGACGGACCCGGTAACCAAAGGCGGCCTCATCCAGTCCTTAGCCGACGTAGCGGCCGAGTTACACCAGCGGCAAGGTGAGGAGCAGGTACCCGGCTTCGACCCGCAACGCGGAGCGGCTTCCCCCGCTGGACGAGCGGATGTCGTCCTGGTCGGCGTCGGCGGCGTGGGCGGGTTCATCGCCCCCGTGCTGGCCGGAGCGGGGTTGAACGTCGTCGGGCTCGAGGCCGGCCCATACTGGCGTGTCGAGGACTTCCAACCGGACGAACTGGCAGCGACCTATTACTGCCGAGCCGAGATGGGTCCGAAGTTCAAGAGTGAGACGCCACGCTGGCGCCGGAACGAATCCGAGGCAACCCGGGAGCTTACTTTTTCCCTCGGCCGCATGATGAATGGCGTCGGCGGATCGGTAATCCACTACGGTGGCTGGTTACGCCGGTTCCCGGCCCATAATTTCCGTCTGCGGTCTCACGCAATTGAGTGCTGGGGACCGCAGGTGATCCCAGACGGAAGCACGGTCGCCGACTGGCCGATCTCATACGACGACCTGCGTCCATATTTTGCGGAGGTCGAACGGATCGTCGGCATCGGCGGCGACGAGGACAACGTGTTTCTGCCGCATGATCAGCCCTACCCGCTCCCCCCGACACGGCCGTTCCGAATGGGCCAGATGTTCATGGCGGCGGCTCGGAGCCTGGGACTCCATCCGCACGCGGTTCCGGTCGGGATGACCACGCGGCCATACAACGGTTACGCGGCGATGACGTACACCGCCTGGAACAACGGCTTCGGCTCGTGGACTGGTGACAAATGGCATCCCGGTCTGACCACCGTGCGGGAAGCGCTCGCCACGGGGAATTTTGATCTACGGACGTACTGCCGCGTCACTCGAGTTCTGACCGACGCTGACGGTCGGGCTAAAGGCGTGGAATACGTCGACGCTCTCGGTCGGCACCAGACACAGCTCGCCGATACGGTCATTCTGGCTGCTTACACCTTCGAAAACGTCCGGCTGCTCTTCCTTTCCGGCGACGACCGGCGTCCGAGTGGTCTCGGCAACTCGAATGGGCAGCTCGGCAAGCACTTTATGAGCAAGATGTTTCCGCACGTCGACGGCTACTTCCCGGACACGTTTTTCAACCGGCACGCTGGACCCGCCGCGCAGGCCGTTGTCGTCGACGATTTTCTCGACGCCTCGTTCGATTGCGGAGCGCGTGGATTCCTGGGCGGGTCGACCCTCGGCGCGGAGAACCAGTTCCTGCCGATCCAGATCAGCCGGGAAACCCTGCCACCCGATATCCCGACCTGGGGGAAGGCATACAAGGAGCACCTGCGCGGATGGCAACATTGGAGCGTCGTCCGCATGCAGCCGGAAGCACTCTCCTACGTGAGCAACTACCTCGATATCGATCCTCATTATCGGGACAGGAGCGGACTCGGCTTGCCCGTGATCCGGGTGACCTACGACCTGCAACCGAATGAGCAGCGAATAGCTGACTTCATGGCGAAGCAGAGTGAGGCGATCCTACAGGCCATGGGCGCGACGAAGACCTGGCGTGGCCCGCGATTTACCGGGGCCGGAAGCTCGCATGACGTCGGGGGGTGCCGCATGGCTGACGATCCGGCCGCCGGCGTCGTCGACCGCACGCTCCAGGTACATGACACGCCGGGGCTCTATGTCTATTCGGGAGCTGCCTTCCCGACGTGCGCAGGCGTCAACCCGACGCTCACCCTCTGGGCCCTCTGCCTCAAGGCCGCGCGCGAGTTGATCGGGAGGCTTCAGTCCGGGGATGAGCGGTGACGACGGGCGACCCACCGCCGGAAGGGGGAGTGAGGCTATTGAGCGAGGCTGGAGTCGCGACGCTGACTCTGGACCGCCCAGCCAAGCTCAACGCAATCGGCCTGGACATGCTCGCGGAGTTGGATCGACTCTTGGCCGAGGTCGACGTCAATCCGGACGTCCGCGCCGTGATCATCACCGGATCTGGCGAACGCGCGTTCTCCGTCGGCGCCGACGTCAACGCATGGGCGGTGCTCGAACCGCTCGACATGTGGCGAAGCTGGATACGCGAGGGTCATCGCGTCCTTCGACGCCTGGCAGATTTGCGGCAACCGACCATAGCGGCCATCAATGGATACGCGTTCGGCGGTGGGCTCGAGTTGGCACTTGCCGCCGACATCCGCATCGCCGCCGACTCAGCGACGTTTGCGCTGCCGGAAACGAAGATCGGGACGCTGCCCGGGTGGGCCGGAACGACACGGCTCCCGGAGGTGATCGGCGCAGCCCGCGCCAAGCAAATGGTCTTCTCGGGATGCCGGATCGACGCGGCGACGGCCGAGCGTTGGGGATTAGTCAACGAAACCGTCTCACCTGCCTCGCTCATGGAGCGCTGCCGCGGGCTGGCGGCGGACATCGCGGCGAATGCTCCGGTATCGGTGCAGCTTGCCAAGGCTGCAATCAATCGTGACGCCTCGGCGCCGGAAGCATTTGCGGGGGCATTGGCCGCCGGCACGGAGGACGGGCGAGAGGGGGTTACCGCATTCCAGGAGAAGCGCCCGCCTCGCTTTTCGGGCCGATGACACCCGCCGTGTTTACTGATTTACGAGGAGGTCATCGCTGATGGGGTTCGATCCGGCCGCACCGTTGGAGACGCGGGCCGCTCAAGCCCTCAAGTTCGCACAGACTCAGGTGCGCGCATTGATCACCAATCATCCCGATTTTTTCCCTCTCTATACCGAGGATGGTAGGTGGCAGCACGGTCGCGAGGCGTGGACGAACTGGTGTGAGGGATTCCTTGGCGGCATGATGTGGATCTTCGCCGCCCGCACCGGCGACCCGTACTGGCGCGAGCGAGCCGAGCATTATTCACTCCTCATCGAAGAGCGCCAATACGACACGAATGTGCACGATCTCGGGTTCGTCTTCTGGTCCACGTGGAAGCGATGGTTCGAGCTAACCGGGGATGAAGCGATCGAGGCCCGGGTCATCCAGGCCGGCCGGACAATGGGTCTACGCTTCAATCAGGACGGCAAGTTCCTTCGATCCTTCGTAGCGCCGGAGAGTTGTTTCATCGACATCATGATGAACGTCGGCATCATCTTTTACGCCGCTAATAGGAGCGACGATCAGGATTTGATCCGGAAAGCGCACGAGCACTGCATGACGACGAGACGGTATCTCGTGCGCGGCGACGGCAGCACGGCGCATGAGGGCATATTCGACTTGCAAACCGGCGAATTTTTGCGCGAGGCGACGCACCAGGGCTGGCGCGACGATTCATCCTGGGCGCGGGGGCAGACCTGGGCGCTTTATGGCTTTGGCACCGCGTACTGGCTTTCAGGTGACGAGCATTTCCTGGACACGGCGCAACGCTGCGCTGATTTTTATATCGAACGCACTCCACCATGCGGAGTCCCGCCGAACGACTGGGAAGAACCGTCGCCCCGGCGACCCTACGAAAGTTCAGCCGCAGCCATAGCGGCCAGCGGTCTCTTGCAACTCGGCGCACTGACGCGAGACCCGGAGCGGGCTGCGAGATACCACGACTATGCTCGAAGCATCCTCGACACGCTCCTCACGCCCGAGTTCCTGGCCTTCAACACAGCGGGCTGGGAAGGGATTCTGAAGCACGGGAGCTACCACGAGCGCAAAGACCTGGGCGTTGATGAAAGCGTTATGTGGGGGGAGTACTTCTTCGTCGAAGCGTTGGACAAATTGCTCGGTGCACCGGCAGTGGCCTGATGCGACAGTGGTTGACGGTGTCAAACTTGGCATGTACAAACCCGCTACGTGGTGCGGGTCTAACTGAGAGCGGCGAAGCTCCTGGCCCCTGCCCAACCATAACCAGGGATCGCCTGCGACCCGCGCGAAAACCGTCGTGCGATGGCGCACGACCGAAGTTCTCATGTTAGGAGGAACGACCCATGTACGACATGACCAAGGCGATGACGTCCCGTGCATCGCGGCGCGGAGTTCTCAAAGGGGGAACCGCGCTTGGGTTGGGAGCCATTGGGCTCGGCCCCGTGGCCGGGCGTGTCGCATCTGCTCAGGATGGTGGCCAGCTCGAAATATTTTCATGGTGGACTTCGCCCGGTGAGGCGACGGCGTTGCAAACCCTGTTCGATGCGTTCCTGGCTGAGTACGGCGACGTCGAAATCATCAACTCGGCAGTTGCCGGCGGCGCCGGCGTGAACGCGCAGGCGGTGCTGCAAACACGGCTTCAGGGCAATGAACCCCCCGATTCCTGGCAAACCCACGTCGGCCGTGAACTGATCGATCGCTACGTTGTGCCGGGCTACAGCGAGCCGATCACCGAGCTCTACGAGGCAGAGGGGTGGGCCGAGGTCATGCCGGCCGGACTCGTCGAGCAGGCTACCTGGGAAAGCGAGCAGTACTCCGTTCCGGTCAACGTCCACCGTGGGAACACGCTCTGGTACAACCGGCAAGTCCTGGAGGACAACGGCATCGAGGTCGCAGATACGATGTCGGTTGACGAGTTCATCGCCGCCTGCGACACCCTCCAGACAGCGGGCGTCACGCCCTTGGCGTTCAGCAACCAGGAAGGGTTCCAGGGCAGCCAGATGTTCGAGAGCACGCTTCTGGGCGTGGCTGGACCGGACACGTACAACGGCCTTTTCCGTGGCGAGTTGACCTGGGATGATGAGGGCGCCCGGCAGGCCGCCGAGACGTACGCCCAGTTCCTCAACTACGTCAACGAGGACTTTCCCGCCCTGACGTGGGACGCGGCAATCAACATGGTCATCGAAGGTCGCGCCGCTTTCAACAGCATGGGTGACTGGGCCTACGGTGAGGTCGTCGCCAAGGACGCAGTGGACAACATCGGCTGGGTGAGCCACCCGGGTACCGATGGTTCGTTTGTGCTCGTCGTCGACAGCTTCAACCTCGCGGTGGGCGCGCCAAACCGGGAGCACGCGCTCAACTGGCTCAGGATCCTTGGGACCAAGGAGGCGCAGGAAGCGTTCAACCCGCTCAAGGGCTCGATCCCGGCGCGAACCGATGCCAATCGCGACATCTTCTCGCCCTACCACCAGTGGTCGATGGATGGCTTCGCCAGCGATGCGTTGGTCCCGTCCGTCGCTCATGGAATGGGCGCATCGCCGGCGTTCCAGCAGGCGCTGCTCGATGCCTCGGCCGCGTTCGTGGCGGACAAGGACGTCGACACCTACCTCACCATGCTGACGGATGCCGCGGCCATGGATGCAGAGGCCACCGCGTAGAGAGACCCTCACGTCCACCGCCTCTCCCATTACGAGGGGAGAGGCGGTGGCTGTGGTTTGCTGAGTCATACTTGGACGATTGCTTCACGGGTCGTCGCCAATCGAGGGTCGGGTTGTGGCGGTCACTTCTCCTGCCATCCCACGAGACAAGCCGCTCGTAGCGCCCGCCGCGCGCCGGAGTCGCTTCTCGCTGGAGCGGATCTTGTCACCACTCTTGCTGGCGCCATCGGCGGTCGCCATCCTGATCTTTGTCTACGGCTTTATCGCGTACACGTTCTATGTCTCCCTTACAAACTGGAAAAGCGCCAAACCGGACATGTCGATCCGGCAGCCCGTTGGTGCTGTCTACGGCGACTTGTTCGGCCAGACCCGGTTTCAGATCGACATTCGCAATACGATCGTCTTCACCGTGGCTTTCCTCCTCCTGGCTGTGCTCGGTGGACTGGCTCTGGCAGTCTTGCTCGACCGGCGCCTGGCGGGCAGCGGATTCTTCCGCAGCGTCTTCTTGTTCCCGTACGCGCTTTCGTTCATCACGACCGGTGTCGCCTGGCGGTGGATCTTCAACCCCGAGACCGGCATCAACGCGCTAATCAATGCGACGGGCCTCAACAATGTCCTGGCAGCATCCGGCGCTGGTCCCTTGAAACCTGGTTGGATCACCGATCCGACGGTCGCCTGGCAGATCAACGGCGCGATCGCGGCGGTCTATCCTGCGGCGAGTGACTGGTCGCTCAAACTGGGCGTTCCGGTCGCGATGATCCCGGTCGCCGTCGCGGCGGCGTGGCAGCTCTCCGGATTTGCCATGGCCATGTTCCTGGCCGGGCTAGGGACTATCTCGCACGAGGTTCGGGAAGCAGCGGCGCTAGACGGGGCGAGCGACTATCGACTGTACAAGGACGTCATCATCCCGCTGCTCAAACCAATCACGGTCAGCATCCTCGTCATCCTGACCCACGTCTCGCTCAAGATCTTCGACCTCGTCTTCGCCATGTCCGGCAAAGGCCCGGGGTTCGCCACCGACGTGCCGGGCATTTTCGTCTACGAGATGGTCTTTCGCGCCCAGCGCTACAACCTGGGCGCGGCGGCGGCCATCGTGATGCTCGTGGGAGTGGCGCTCGTCATTGTCCCGTACCTAATGCGGCAACTGAGGTCGCTCTAATGGCTACCACGGCCGCAACACTGCCTCAGCCCTATGCCCCGCGCAAGAAGAGCCCGGTCGGGCGCATTCTCATCTACGTGCTCCTGATTGCGGCGACATTGTTCTACCTGATGCCGGTCTACGTCATGATCGTAAACGGTCTGAAGGACAAGTCGTACATGACGCTTCCCGACATGTGGAAGCTACCGCTCTACCTCAACGGCGGCGGCTTTCCGCTAGCGTGGGAGACGATTAGTCCCAACCTGTGGGCCAGCCTCCGCATGGTCATCCCGGCAACCATCGGCTCGTCGCTGCTGGGAGCGGTGAACGGCTACCTGCTCTCCAAATGGAAGTTCCGCGGATCGGACGTCATCTTCACCGTGATCCTCTTCGGCATGTTCATTCCCTATCAGGCGATCCTCATCCCGCTCATCCAAACGCTCGACCGCATCGGCATCTACGGGAGCTGGCAGGGGCTGGTCCTGGTCCATGTGATCTACGGGATCCCAATTACTTCGCTCATCTTCCGCAACTACTTCACGAATGTGCCAAGCGAGTTGGTCGAAGCGGCGCGGATCGACGGCGCTGGGTTGATCCAGACGTTTTTCCAGATCATGCTGCCATTGAGCTTGCCCGCGTTCGTCGTCGTCGGGATCTTCCAGTTCACCAATATCTGGAACGACTTCCTCTTTGGCGTGACGGTTGTCTTCAGACCCGGGGATCAACCGGTGACGGTGGCGCTCAACAACCTCAACGGCACCCAGTCCGTAGATTGGACGGTGGTCATGGCGGCCGCTGTGCTCTCCGCGCTGCCGACGGCACTGGTCTATATCCTCCTTGGACGCTTTTTCATTCGAGGCCTGCTCGCTGGCTCGATGAAGGGCTAAGGTTCACTTCAACCCCATGACGCAGGCGCAGCATGCCGACGTGGTGATCGTCGGGTCCGGAATGGGCGGCGGCACTTTGGCTTGGGCGCTGCGGGACTGCGGCGCCAGGGTGCTGCTCCTCGAGCGTGGAGGCTTCCTGCCGAGCGAACCGCAGAACTGGAGCGCAGCAGCCGTTTTCGGGGACAACCGCTATAAGGCCAAAGAGGCGTGGCGTGACGCGGACGACGGCTGGTTCTCACCAGGCGTTCACTATTTCGTCGGGGGAAACTCAAAAGTCTATGGCGCAGCCCTGCCGCGGCTGCGCGAGGCAGATTTTGGCGAGATCCAGCACGCGGGGGGTGTCTCTCCTGGCTGGCCAATCTCCTATGAGGATCTAGCCCCGTACTACAACCGGGCCGAGCGCCTGTTCTGGGTGCATGGCCAAGCTGGAGCGGACCCGACCGACCCGCCTCGCTCGGGGCCATTTCCCTTCCCGCCAATGCCGCCAGACCCGTACATGGCCGATCTCGCGGAGCGCTTTCGCGGTCAGGGTCTGCACCCGGCGCCGCTACCGGTCGGTCTCGACTACCGCCCCGGTGGGCGATGCATCCGCTGCGGAACGTGCGATGCGTTCCCTTGCCGGGTGCTGGCAAAAGGGGACGCCGACGTCTGTGGGGTGAGGCCGGCGCTCGAGTCACCGAACGTGGACCTCTGGACGGACGCCCTCGTCTCCCGGATCTGCACTGACCCGTCCGGCGCCCGGGCGACCGGGGTGGTCGTCGAGCGGGGCGGGGAACGGATTGAGGTGGAGGCGGACTTCGTCGTCGCCGCGTGCGGCGCTGTGAACTCGGCGGCACTCCTGCTTCGATCCGCGACGAACCGGCATCCGGCCGGACTCGCGAACAGCTCGGGGCTCGTCGGTAGGAACTATATGGTTCACACCAACTCGGTGCTGGTTGCGATCGATCCGCGCCGGCCCAATCCGACCGTTTTCCAGAAGACGATCTCAGTGAACGACTTCTATCACGCTGGTGTCGATCCCAGGTTTCCGTTCCCGATGGGGAATCTGCAGCCGATTGGCAAGCTGCAAGCGGCCATGATGCGCGGCGCTGCGCCGCGGGCTCCG
>DASUQU010000103.1:0-2918 GCA_036280495.1 Thermomicrobiales bacterium
GCCGATGCCCGCGTCGATCCCCGGTTCTATGACAACCCCGGGGTGCGCGAGCTAGGCGTAGCCGGTTACGCCGGAGTTCCTCTCCTGACAACGGATGGGCAGGCAATTGGCGCCTTCTGTGCTTTCGACGATCGGCCGCGCACCTGGACATCGGAGGACCTGCAGACACTTCAGGATCTGGCCGCGGCGGCTATGACCGAGGTGGAACTGCGGGCCAGGACCGCGGCAATGCAGGCCAGCACAGCGACATTGCGAGAGGAAGGCGCCACACTCGAGATCATCAACCACGTCGGACGGCTGCTGACTGCCGAGCTCGATCTGGCAACGCTGGTTCAGGCCGTGACGGATGCCGCGACTGCACTCACCGGCGCCCGCTTCGGCGCCTTTTTCTATAACGCGCTCGACGCACGCGGCGAGTACTACACCCTCTACGGGATCGCCGGTGTTCCCCGGGAAGCCTTTGCACAGTTTCCATTGCCGCGAAATACCGCGCTTTTCGGGCCGACCTTCCGCGGTGAAGGTGTAGTCCGCACTAGCGACGTTCGCCAGGATGAGCGTTTCGGCCAGAATCCGCCGTACTTCGGTATGCCGGCTGGCCACTTGCCGGTTGTCAGCTATCTTGCCGTGCCCGTCATCGCGCGCGCCGGTGAGGTGCTGGGAGGGCTCTTCTTCGGTCACCCGGAGCCAGATATCTTCGATGAGCGGGCAGAGCGCTTTGCCGTCGGCCTCGCCGCCCAGGCGGCGGTGGCCGTCGAGAATGCGCGCCTGTACCAGCAGGCGCAACATGAACTGGCCGCGCGGGGACGGGCAGAAGCCGAAAAGGAGGCCTTCCTCGACGCCGTGGCCCACGACCTGGGGAACCCGCTGACGACGGTGAAGGGCCAGGCACAGCTGCTGCGACGTCGAGCGCGACAAGGTCGCGCCGATCTGGCAACCCTGGAGACGGGGCTTAGCGCGATCGAGGGCGCTACGGATCGGGCCACCCGCCTGATCGCCGAGCTCACCGATGCCGCACGCCTCGAGGCACAACGGCCCTTAGATCTCAGACGAACCGCAATCGATCTCGTCGAACTGGCAGAGGCCAGCATCAGGGAGTCGCAGGCCGCTGCTGCTGGGCACCCGCTCCACCTGGAGACCGGCGCCGCTGAGTTGGTCGGACTGTGGGATGCCGACCGATTGACGCGCGTGCTGGAGAATTTGATCGCCAACGCCGTCAAATACAGCCCGGCCGGGAGCACGGTTGTGGTGCGGATCGACCGCGAGGAGACGCCCGGCGGTCCGGTCGCGGTGCTCTCCATCACGGATCAAGGTGTCGGCATCCCAGCTGAGGACTTGCCCCATATCTTTGAGCGCTTCCGTCGCGGCGGCAACGTGGCCGGTCGGATTGCGGGCAGTGGGCTCGGGTTGTGGGGAAGCCAACGGATCGTGGCCCAGCACGGTGGCACGATCGCCATCGACAGCACCGAAGGCAAAGGCACGATCGTCACCGTCCGGCTCCCGCTCAACGTCGGTGAGGCAATGCCCGATCACACCTCACCCGTGCCGGTCGAGGCATCAGGTGCCGGCAACTCCGACTAACCAACCGTTCTCGACGGGGATTGCCGCTCGCTGTGGCGGTGAGACGAGGTGCGTACCCGGGCCGCAGTATCTGCTCAGCCGCCCATCCCGGCGTAGGCCAGCATGACCGTCAACGCGCGATACCAGCGATCCGCGAGCTCGACGATGATGCCGGAGAAGACGATGCCGCCCAGCAACGAGGTAACGGCCATCGCGCCGATGCCGACGTTGAGCAAACCAGTCTTCGCCGGTCGAAATTCGCGCTCCGGCGCATTGAAGTACATCGCCGCCACCACCCGCAGGTAGTAAAAGGCGCTCACGGCCGAGAGGACGACGATGGCCAGGGCCAGTACCAGGCCGATCGTGCCGATCTCGATCGCCGCCACGATCACCTGGTATTTCGCGTAGAAGCCGATCGTCGGCGGGATACCCATCAGGGAGATGAGGAAGACGGTCAGCGCCGCCGCCGCCAACGGCTCTCTAGCGGCCAGCCCGTTGTAGTCATCCAGATCCATGCCCCGCCCGCGATGCTGCACCCAGGTCACCACCGCGAACGCGCCAATGTTCATCACCGCGTAGGCGAGCAGGTACATGAGCAGGCTGGTGATGCCATTGTCGCCAGTCGTCGGCGTTGCACCCGGGGTCAGGAATCCGCCGGTGGATCGATAGGCGGCCAGACCAACCATCATGTAGCCGGTGTGCGCGATCGAGGAGTAGGCGAGCATCCGCTTCACATTACGTTGCGCAATGGCCACGATGTTGCCGAAGGCCATCGTCACCAGAGCCAGCACCGCGATGACATTCACCCAGTCGTCGCGCAGTGGGCCGAGAGCCTGCACCAGGATCCGGATCGTCGCGGCGAACGCCGCGACCTTCGGCACGACCGACATGAACGCCGTCACCGGGGTCGCCGCACCGTCGTAGGCGTCGGGCGTCCAGAAGTGGAAGGGGACAGCCGCCATCTTGAAGCCGAGCCCGACGATGACCAGGAGAAGCGCCAACACCAACGCCGGATCGAGATACGTCTCCCCGGTGACGCTGTTCTGCATAGCGATGGCGATGCCGTCGAGGTTCGTGGTGCCGGTCAGGCCATAGACCCAGGTCATGCCATAGACCAGGATGGCGGAGGCGAAGATGCCAAGCAGGAAGTACTTCATACCGCCCTCGAGGGCGGTCAGACGTCGCTTGGCGAAGGCGGTGAGGATATAGGTGGACAGGGACGAGAGCTCGATGGCGACGAAGATTATGACCAGATCGCCGGCGGTGCCGACGAGCATGGCGCCAAGGATGGCGAAGGCGAGCAGCACGTAGAACTCGCCAATCGGCAGATGCCCTTCGAGCTGATCGACGTAGGACGCCGC
>DASUQU010000104.1:0-5722 GCA_036280495.1 Thermomicrobiales bacterium
CGCGACTTCCCGGCAGTCTTAGTCTCGTTCTTCCCGCATTCAACGAAGAGGCCAACATCAACGCGGTCGTCCAGGACTCGCTGGCGACACTTCCTGCATTCGTCGACAGGTACGAGATCATCGTGGTCGACGATGGGAGTCGCGATCGCACCGGCGAAATCGTCGCTGGTCTGGCGGCCAGTGACGACCGCGTTCGGCTGGTAACTCACGAGCGCAACCGGGGATATGGGGCGGCACTGATCTCGGGATTTGACGCGTCGACCGGCGACTTCGTCATGTTCATGGACGCCGATCGGCAGTTCAACATCCGCGATTTGCGCCTGCTGGTGCCGTTCGCGGGCGAGTACGACATCGTCGCCGGATTTCGCATGGAGCGGAGCGATCCGCTGCACCGGCGAGTGTTTGCCGAGATGTTCAATGTTTCGGTGCGGCTGCTGTTCGGCGTCCATCTGCGGGATATCGACTGCGCTTTCAAGCTCTTTCGGGGTGATCTCCTGCGCGGGTTGCCACTGACCGCCCCGGGAGCGTTGATCAACACCGAGATCCAGGCCAAGGCGCGTCGCCAAGGGGCAAGGCTGCAACAGGTCGGTGTGCATCACTACCCCCGCATCGCCGGTGAAGCGACCGGTGGCAGCCTACGAGTCATTTTGCGCGCCGTGGGTGAGACGCTGGCCCTGTGGTGGCGAATGCGAACGTATCGACCTTCTGAGACTGCAAGGCGGCCGAGTCTGCGCGCTGGCCTCGCCTTTCGCTCCCGACGCGCCGGGAGCCAAGTCGGTGATGGCAGGAGATGACCGACCCGGAGGGCTGTCAGCCCGGAGTCGGATCGGCGGGAGCAGGTGTCGCGCGGGACGACCCGGGTCTGGACCTCGACACGATCACCGCCTGCCTCAATGCCGAGTACGGCCTGCGCGTGAGCGCGATCGAGTTTCTTCCCCTCGGCTACGACCTCAGTGCTGCCGTCTACAAGGTCATCGCCGAGGATGGGCGTGCCTATTTCCTCAAGATCAGGTTCGGACAGGTCCGTGAGGCTGGCCTCCTCGTCCCCTGGGCACTGTCAAACCGCGGCATCCGGAATGTGCTTGCCCCGCTGCAAACGCGATCGTCGGCGCTGTGGGGCTCCTGCGATGGAAGGAGTCTGATTCTCTACCCGTTTATCGCGGGTGAGAACGCGATGGCCGCAGGGATGACCGATGAGCAGTGGCGGGATTTTGGGTCAACCTTGCAAGCCGTTCATTCCAGCGGGCTGGCTAAGGAGTTTCGTGCTCGCCTTCCCGTCGAGACCTTCGCGCTGCCTTCAGGCGCACTAGTCCGGCGTGTTCTCGACCTCACGGACACCATGGAGTTCGAGAACGCGGTCGCGGCGCGGTTCGCAGCCTTCTGGCGGGAGAATGCCGCGCGCATTCGGCAGATCCTCGCTCGCGCGGAGGAGTTGGGGAGGCGGCTTCAGTCCAAGGCGTTCGATCACGTTCTCTGCCATGCGGATATTCACGCCGCCAATATTCTTGTTGGCGATGACGGACAGATTCATCTCATCGACTGGGATGGCCCGCTCATCGCTCCGCGAGAACGAGATCTGCTCTTTGTCGTCGGCTCGGTCATCGCCCGCAGAGTCGAGCCTCGGGAAGAAGAGCTCTTCTTCGCGGGGTACGGGCCGGTCGAGATCGACCCGGAGGCGCTCGTCTATTACCGGTATGAGCGGATCGTCGAAGACTTTGGCGAAATCGGCCGGAGTGTCCTGCTCGACCCGAGCCCAAGCGACCAGATGCGCGTCCAGGAGTCGCAGTTGGCTCAGAGCTTCTTCGCGCCGGGCGGTGACATCGACCACGCCGAGGCGGTCACCCTACCGAATAGGTAGCGAGTCCGCCGGGGCGGCGCTTAGGGTCCCTTATCGAGAGCGGCGTGTAGTCGCGTCTCGAGTTCATCGAACGCCACACCACTGATGAAGATGCGTTTACGCCGACTCGATGCGCCGGATACGATCTCGATCCGAGAACGCGGCACGTCGAGAATGTCGGCCAGGAATCGCAGAAGCGCGGCGTTGGCGGCGCCGTCTACCGGCGGCGCTATGACGCGAATCTGAATTGTGCCGTCGACCAGCTGAGCGATCGAGGATTTACCGGCGCGAGGAACGACGACGACCGAAAGCAGGCTCCCGTGCGGGTGTCTCGACACCGGAGATGCACCACTGGCGCCGGTCGTCACGCGGCGACGAGCGGCTGACGTCTGGCTCGCGCGCGCAGGTCGCGGGCCACGTCGGAGAGGTCGGCGGCTGGTACGACCGGCCGGCCGAGCGCCGTCTCGACCTCCTCGATCGTCATGTCGTCGAGCAGGGTTCCGGTGCGGTGGCTGACCATGCGGTCTGAGATGTAGAGCGGCTCGCTTGTGGCGCGATACGGGAAGGCAGCGAGCAGATCCTGGCCGCTGAGGAGCCCGGAGACATTGATCTCCGAGCCGAGATAGACGTTCTCGACCGCGACCGTATCCAGAACCGCTCCGGTGCGCGCGTTGAAGCGCTCAACCGCCTCGCGCATCGTTGGGGCGATCAATTCGCCGCACGCCACCGTTCCCCGTGAACTGGCCAGACCGTTTGGCTTCGCGCGGCGCAGGAAGCTATCGGCGGCATCGAGAAAGTGTCGGGTGATGCCGATGCCGTCCTCGATCTGCGGGAAGCCCCCATAGTGCCCGGCGTCTGGAACAGGCGTGCCGGTCATCAGGTAGAACTCATCACCGAGATAGAAGAAGGGGTCGCCACGCTCCTGCTCAAATCGCGCCTGCCATGATGCAGCCTGCGAGATCACGGCCAGCGCCTCGTCGCGGTGATAGCGGCAAACGGCGATCTGCTTTCCGGGAAGCGTTCGCATGCAGGTTCGGGAGAGGCGAAGTTGGCGGCTCTGCCGCTCCTGGCCGTGGCGAGAGAGTCCGACCGGCACACCGGCGATCGAGCGGAGACGGCTGCCAAAGGTTGCCAGGTCGCTCAGGCTGCGGTCGAGCTGGGGACCGTCATTGACGCCCGGTACGAGTACAAGTTGAGCGTGGAAGTCGATTCCGGCTCGCTCCAGCCGCGCGAGGTCGTCCATGATCCGGCCAGCCTTGGGATTTCCGACGAGGGCCACGCGCAGGTCCGGGTCGGTGCTGTGGACCGAGACGTGGAGTGGGGAGATGTGCTGCTCCTCGATGCGCCGCCAGTCCTCTTCGGTCAGGTTGGTGAGCGTGACGAAGCTGCCATAGAGCATCGAGTAGCGGTAGTCGTCATCCATGACATAAAGCGAGCGCCGCATTCCTTTGGGTATCTGCTTGATGAAACAGAAGGGGCAGGCGTTTTCGCAGACGCGGACCCCGTCGAACGTCGGGTCGGCAAAGGTCACGCCCCAGAACTCGTCACCCTCGAGTTGGAGGTCATAGCGAAGGAGCACTCCAGCGCGCTCGACGTCGAGGATCACGTGCTCCGCCTGCGCCTGAAACTGGAAATCGAGCGCGTCGATCAACGGCAGTCCGTTGATGCCGACGATGCGATCGCCGGGTTCGATCCCGAGCTCCATCGCCAGCGATGCCGGCGACACCGCATCGACCTGCCCGGGAACGCTCGGGGCCAGGTCAACGCGGCGATGAGAGAGTGGGCTAACGGCGACGGGGCTCATCAGAAATCGCGGTCCAATGGTGGAAGAGTCAGGCGCCTCACGCAGCGCGCCGCCGGCATGGAAACTGCCAGCGGCGACTTCAAACCGAGAAGTCTAGCATGTTCTGCGCTTCGTGAATTCTTCCGACGCACAGAGTGAGCGATGCCGGGTTATACTTACCTATTCAATCACGAGCCGGGGCGTGGCCCTGGCTTTTTCCCATGCGGTGAGCAGCCGCGGCAGCCGTTGCCGCGAAACTCAACCGTCCGGCGACGGATCGCCTGCCCCTCGCGGTTCCCGCTCGATCGAGAGCGGGTCCGGAAAGAGGTCGCGACGATCCGGAAAGGATGCCGTGTCGATGGTACAGACAGTCTGGCTAACCCAAGCAGGTAAGAGCCGGCTCGAAGAAGAGCTGCAGGATCTCCGCACGCGGCGGAGACCGGAGCTGCACGCCAGGATTCAGGAAGCGACCGAGAGCGGGGACATCTCCGACAACAGCGAGTATGAGGAGCTCAAGGACGAGTGGGCCAGCCTCGAAGCTCGCATCTTCGAGCTGGAGCAGACGCTCGATCGCGCCGAGATCATCCAACGCCAGGATGGCGACGAGGTCGTTGGTCTTGGCTCGACGGTGACGCTGCGCAGCGACGACGGCGAGGAAGAGACTTGGATCCTGGTCAGCCCGCAGGAGGCCAACACGCTCGACGGCACGATCTCGACCGAGTCTCCGGTGGGACAGGCCATCATCGGCTGCCGCGTCGGTGATGCGGCGACTGTGCGGACCCCGAGTGGGGCGATCGTCTTCACGGTGGTCAGCGTCGCGTGACCGCGGACCCTCTCGAGAACGAGACGCCGCCGGCGAACCACGTCCCGGTCGAAGTTGCAACTTCTGCTGACCTGGAGCGGGCACTCGGCGGCGCGATGCGGCTCTCGGAGCTACAGGAGGTTCGCCAGGCTAAAGTCGAGACATTCCGCGATCGCGGGATTGATCCCTATCCCCCGCGTGCGCACCGCGGCAGCACGGTTCGTGACGCGAAGGAGCGGTTCAGCGCAATAGAAGCGTCGTTGCCCGAGAGCGGAGAAGATGAGGCGGAGACGACCATTACTGGTCGTCTCGTCAGCCGGCGCCATCAGGGAAAGACAGTCTTTGCCCACGTACGCGACGGCTCGGGAGAGCTGCAGCTCTACCTGCGCCGCGACGCCGTGGGTCCTGATGCCTTCGAGGACTTCCTCAAGCTCTACGATCTCGGTGATTTTCTTCAGGCGACCGGGCGACTGTTCCGCACCCGTGCCGGCGAGGTTTCGCTGCGTGTCAGCGACTTTTCGATCTTGACCAAGGCACTCAACGCCCCACCCGAAAAATGGCACGGCCTGCAGGACGTAGAGACGCGTTACCGGCAGCGCTACGCGGATCTGATCGCGAACGAGGAGGTTCGTGCCGTCTTCGAAACCCGATCGAAGATTGTCTCCTCCATTCGCCGCTTCCTCGACGCGCGTGGTTTCATTGAGGTAGAGACCCCGACGTTGCAACCCCTCTACGGCGGCGCCGCGGCTCGCCCATTCACGACGACCCACCACGCGCTCGGCCAGACGTTCTACCTGCGCATCGCCGTCGAGCTCTATTTGAAGCGGTTGATCGTCGGTGGATTCGAGCGGGTCTACGAAATTTGCAAGGACTTCCGCAACGAGGGAATGGACCGCAACCACCAGCCCGAGTTCACGATGCTGGAGTGGTACGAGGCCTACTCGGACTATGAGCAGGTCATGACGATGGCCGAGGAGCTGATCCGTCAGGTAGCGATCGACGTCTTCGGCGAACCGCGTTTCACCAACAACGGCGTCGAGATCGATCTGAGCGCGCCGTTCACACGGGTAACCTTGCGCGATGCGATTCGCGCCGCCACTGGCATCGACTACACGGCGTTTCCGGACCAGGCCGGGCTCCTGGCCGCGTCACGCGCGGCCGGGGCGGATGTGGCGAGCGATACTGTCTGGCCGCGAATCGTCGACGAACTCTTGAAGCAGTTTGTGCGGCCGAACCTTATCCAACCGACGTTCTTACTCGACTACCCGGTTGAGCTCTCGCCGCTGGCCAAGCGCAAGCC
>DASUQU010000105.1:0-8394 GCA_036280495.1 Thermomicrobiales bacterium
GTCGGTAGCCGAACCACGCGCGGAGCTGGTCTTCCCGCAACACAGCCCGGGGTTGTCGCTGCCCGAGCCGGAGCGGTTTCCTCCCTGGACCCAAGGTTGGTGAACTCCTACCGAATGGCAGCTATCCGCACGTCCGAACCCTGTCCCGCTTGTTCTTGGCGCACAAACAAGATCATCGATCACCGCGCCCTCTAGAGGCCGTACTCAATTATTGTGCAACTTGCACTAATTGCTACGAGTAATTCGTCCAGACGGCACGTATTCACGAGAATCCACGATTCCTAAACTCCTCCCCAAAGGGTCCGTCGCGACCCGGCGAGTGGCTGTTGCCTGGCGCGGCGCACATAGGGAGGGGCGTTTTGGATACGGGTGATACCGCCTGGGTGTTGATGTCAACGGCGCTGGTGATGCTGATGACACCGGCCCTGGGTTTCTTCTACGGTGGTCTGGTGCAGCGCAAGAATGTGCTCTCCACCATCATGCACAGCTTCTTCATCCTGGCGCTGATCAGCGTGCAGTGGGTGCTGTGGGGATACTCACTGGCGTTTGCCCCTGGCGGAAGCCTCATCGGTGGGATCGACTGGCTGGCTCTACGAGGAGTTGGGCCGGAGCCGAACCCTGACTATGCGGCGACGATCCCGGCGCTCTCGTTCATGGCATTCCAGATGATGTTCGCCATCATCACCCCGGCACTCATCTCCGGCGCTTTCGCCGAGCGCAAGCGTTTCAAGGCGATGGCCATCTTCAGCCTCCTCTGGGCGACGTTCGTCTATGCCCCGGTGGCCCACTGGGTCTGGGGTGTCGGGGGCTGGCTGCGCACGTACGGCGCTCTCGACTTCGCCGGAGGCACCGTCGTCCACATCACCGCCGGAGTGGCGGCGCTGGTCGCCGCGACCATGCTCGGCAAGCGCATCGGCTTCGGGCAGGAACCGCTGGAGCCGCACAACCTGACCTACACGGTGCTCGGCGCGGGTCTTCTCTGGTTCGGCTGGTTCGGGTTCAACGGTGGCAGCGCGCTGGGCGCGAACGGTCTGGCGGCGAACGCTCTCGTCGTCACCAACACTGCGGCGGCGATGGGTGGCCTCGCCTGGATGACCGCCTCCTGGCTCCGCCACGGGCACCCCAGCGTACTCGGGTTGGCGGCCGGTGCGGTCGCGGGTCTGGTTGCGATAACCCCGGCCGCCGGGTTCGTGGATACGCCCGCCTCGATTCTGATCGGTCTTGGCGCCGGCATCTTCTGTTTCTTCGCGGTCGACATCCTGAAGCGGAATGTCGGCGTCGATGACGCGCTCGACGTCTTCGCCGTCCACGGTGTGGGTGGCATCTGGGGGGCGCTGGCGACCGGGCTCTTCGCGACGACGACGGTCAACTCCGCCGGCGCCGACGGCCTCTTCTACGGGAATCCAGGGCAATTGCTGAAGCAGGCGGTTGCGGTGGTGGCGGTTGGCGCATTCACGGCCGCGGTGACCTGGATCATCCTCAAGGTTGTCGATATCACCGTTGGCCTGCGTGTACCGGAGCAGGAAGAGGTTCTTGGCCTGGACACCACGACGCACGGTGAGGTGGCGTATCAGTTGTAGACGGCAAGACGGCAAGACGACGGCCAGTAGGGGTGACGCCTGCGTCACCCGGGAACCGCGAAGGCGAACAGACGAAGGAGGGAACGGCATGGACATGATGACGATTGCAGCGTTCGTCGCGTTCATCGCGCTGGTGGTGGCCTGGATGGTGGCTCCGACCGACACCAAGCTCCTGGTGAGGGCGATCGAGCCCAGTGCCATAGGCGCAGACTAGAAACGAGTCGGAAGTCGGCAAGCCGGTCAGTTGGTGAGCAGCCGACGACTCGGCCTCTGTCGGCATCGGCCAACCCCTTCTCCCGTCGAAGACGGGAGAAGGGGGCTTTTCATGCTCAATCACCCAACACCCTGACACCCGCAACGAGCGATACTCTTCCGTACTGGCGCCGCCGTGCGGCAGGATCAGTGGGTGATCGCCCGGATTGAGCGCGGGCGGAAATGGGGGCGCCACAATGGACAAGGACCCGGCGGAGCAGGAGATGCTCGCCCGCGGGATTGGCAACGAGCTGACGGAGATCTTCGTCCGCTACGTGCACGGTGAGGTCGACTTCGCGGAAGCCACGTTCGCCGCCTACGACGTGCTGGAGGACCTGCACGTCATCGCCTCCGGCGACTACGAGCTGGAGGAGGACGGCGACATCGAGGACGAGTACACCCAGGAAGAGGCGACGGAGCAGCAGGAGGATCTCTCGCAGGAGCCGGCGCGAGGCTAGGGGGGCGAAGCGACCCCCTCCAGCGCAGCGCCCCCCTCCGGCAGCTAGCCCGCGTGACGAAACCCGGCGGCGCGCATCTCCAGGGGAGGTGTCTCCGAGAAGGAGCGGGCCTCCACGACCTCGCCGATGAAGACGACCGAGTCACCGGCAGGCGCCTCATGGCGGACATCGCAGACAACATAGCCAAGGCTGTCGGCGAGCGCGGGCACGCCACTCTCCGTCTCGACGACGGCGAGGTCGAGCATCGCGTACTTATCGCCGGCGCGCGCTTTGGGACGACCCAGCGCCCCCGCCAGCGCCTTTTGGTGTTCGTCGAGGGGACAGATCGCAAATCGGCCGCTGCCGCGGATGAGAGGCAAGGTGGAACTGTCGTTCTCGACGGAGAGCATCACCAGCGGCGGCTCGAACGATGCCTGGCTCAGCCAGTTGGCGGTGAAGACACCGCGCTCGCCGTCGTGAGTGGCGGTAACCGCGTAAAGGCCGTACGTAAAGTCGCGCAGCACTTTCTTCTTCGCTGCCTGGTCGAGCTCCATCATTGCCATCCCCTTTGGGTCGGACGTCGTCATGGTGCAAGCCTACCGCGTGCGCTCGGCCGCGTTGGTCTCTATTCCGCTCGGACGTTTGCGATCCCCGGCGCAGCGGATCGAAGGGCTGCAGGAATGCCATCAGGACACCGCCGACGAGGACACAGATTGCCGCGGCAACCAGGGCTGGAGCGAAATTCTGGGCGCGGTGAGCGATGACTCCACCCAGCACGGGGCCGATCATCTGACCAAGACTGAAGATGGCGGTGAGCATCCCGATCAGGCGAGCAGAACGGCTCGTTTCCAGATGTCCCCCTAGCGTAAGGGTGAGGGCCGTGATTCCGGCGAACGTGCCGCCGAACAACACCGCTGAGGCAAACGCCGCCCCGACGCCGCCGGCGATGGGGAGAGCGATGCCGACTGCCTGCAGCAGGTAGGCGCCGGTCAGGGCTCGCGCATACCCCGCACGTCCGGCCAACATGGCCCAGAGGACGGCGGATGGGATAACCGCCAGCCCGACGACGATCCAGACATCGGCGCCGATACCCTGCAGCCCCGGCGTGCTATCGACGATTGCCACCAGGAAGGTCCCTGTGACGATATAGCCGATTCCTTCCAAGAAGTAGGCCGCGAACAGCAGCATGTACGCGATCGGTACCGCATCGCTCCCCGGCGCCGGCCGTGTCGACGCTGGCGGTAACGTCGAGGGCGGTACGCGCTCTCGTCCAGTGGGGGGCAACCACTTCCAGACGGGATAGATTGCGGTGGTGGCAAGCAGGGCGAGCAAGAGCCAGTCCCCACGCCAGCCGAGCGTCTCTCCGGTCAGGCGCACGACGACACCCGAGACGACGATGCCGAGACCAACTCCGCTGAACAACCACCCGGAGAGCGATGTCCGTCCCTGTCGCCGCAAGTCGTCGAGCACGAGACCGGTAGCGAGCACGAGCACCCCGGCGCTGGCGAGTCCGGCGACGAAGCGGACGGCACTCCAGGCGGCAAGGTCTGTCGTCACCGCCATCAGTCCGGTCGTGGCGGCCACCGCGATGGCGGACACCAGCAGGATCCGGACGCGCGCTGATGCGGGCACGGCGACCGCGGCGAGGAGCGCCCCCGCCAGGTAGCCCGCGTAGTTAGTCGCGGCGAGAAGTCCAGCTTGGGTTGGATCGAGCCCGGCTGCCTCCTGCATAGCTGGCAGGAGCGGGGTATAGGCGAAGCGACCGATACCCATTGCCGCGGCGAGGGCCAGAATGCCGCCGAGCAAGGAAAGAACGTGCGGCGGACGCGACCGTCGGAGCCACCCTGCCTCTCGCATCGAACCGCTTCCTCTCCCGCCCGGTATCCTGAGTCGATACAAACCGCCCGGCAGAAACGAGGTTTACTTTGTTGGAGAATTCTACTTTATGATACAAAACTCTACTGTCACTCTGGATGCCCGGGATTCGACTGTCGCCATGCGCTTCGGCGCGCGGGTCCGCGCGGCACGGCAGCGGCAGGGGTTGACCTTAGATGCTCTGGCCGCGGCGGCCGGGATCAGTCGCGCCACCCTCTCCAATCTGGAGCGCGGGGAGCACAGCCCGTCGCTTACCGCGGCCACAAACGTCGCGGGGGCGCTCAGAGTCAGTCTCGCGGAATTGTTAGGGGATGAGGACCGGCGCCCGGTCGTCACCATTCCGAAGGCCGAGCGCCTGGTCGTCAACGACCCGGCAACGGGAATCGAGCGTCAGCTGCTCTCTCCCGCCTTCGCGGGTCGCGGGATCGAGTTTATCCGCGTTACGCTGCAGCCCTTCACCGCTACCGACGATCTGCGCCCGTACCACCCGCCGATCGACAAATACGTGCTCGTCGAGGCGGGCACGCTGCGGATCGTAGTCGGCGGGGAGTCCCACCTCTTGCAAGAGGGCGACGCCTTCTACTTCCGAGCCAGCGTCTCACACCGCTTCGAGAACCCCAGCCACGAGTGCTGCAGCTACCTGGCGGTCCTCGATTACGCGCCGCTTGGTTGACGATCTTCTGTCAAGGGTCTTGACAAACAGGCACGGAGGGTGTACGTTCATAGTACGCCACACGCGGAGGGGAGCAATCCCTAAAGCGGGCGGCGCAGCAGACGCCGACGAGGCTCGCGCGCAAGCGCGGAACTTGTCGGCGTTTTGCTGTGCCTGCCGTTGGCGAACGACTCCGTTACCCGCGGCACCTTACCTTAGTCAGAGGGTAGGGTAGCGGCGAGTGCTTCGCGGTACGCCGGCTCAGCATTCGCCACAGTGGCTGCCGGCCCCGGCCAGTCGAAGACGTCGAAGACTTGCGGAGCGAGGGCAGGTGGCGGCGGCAGGTACTGGTCCGCGCGGACCATTGCTTCGATGTAGTCGAAAATGGCGATTACCTGCTCATCCCCGACGATCGAGTGGAACCAGACCTGGTGGCCAGCGAACAGCAGTAGCGCGACGTTTGACAGCGCGCATGGACCCAAGCACCCACCGAGCGACAGATGCACCTTGTGCCGGATGCGCCGCCGCGCCCACTCGCGGTGATACAACTCCTCCGGAACCGGCGCATGCCCCCGTTCCGTATGTCCGCAGCAACAACCGGTCGCGCAGACGAACAACTGGCCTGGGCGGCGGAAGACGTTGATTGGCTCCCCGTCAGCCCGCCAGACGATGTTGCGCACCCCGGACGTGTGCGGGGAGCGCGTCAAGCTGGCGATGGCGTCCGATGTCGTCTCGTAGTGCTCATGCTCGTCATAGACGCCGGCGGCGTATTCGGCAGTGCGCGCGTCGAGCTCCCCGGCGGTGACCACGCCGCTGTCGAGCAGCAGGCGTTCGAATGATGCCAACCAGCGCTCGTAGTACCCGGAGGCGTCCCCGTGCTCTTCAGCGGCCGCGATCTCCGCGACCAGATGATCTCGAAAATCGTCCCAGGCGTACACTTGGTCATCGCTCAGGACGACCGCCATGCCGAAGACACGCCCCTCCCAGGGTGCCTCGAAAACGAGCTCACCGTTCTTGCGGGGCACGGCCAAGCTGTCGCCCAGATCCTCGATGCGTCGATCGGACATCGTCGCTCCCTCGCGCGCTAAACGGGAGCCACGCCCTGATGCACCGGCCCGGCAACTTTGGCCACGCCGATCATGGCGTCACGCGTGACAAGTGCCGCCAGCTCAACCTCCGTCAACTCCTCAGTGCCAGGCGGGCGCTCCGGGAGCACCATGTAGCGCACCTCCGCGCTACTGTCGTGGACATGCACCGCGACGCCCTCGTCGAGGTCGAGCCCGAACTCGTGCAGGACGGCACGCGGCTCGATGACCGCCCGGGAGCGGTAGGCGAAGCTCTTGTACCAGGTCGGTGGTAAACCGAGCACCATCCAGGGATAGCACGAGCAGAGCGTACAGACGACCAGGTGGTGCTCGTCCGGCGTGTTCTCCACCACGACGAGGTTGTCACCACCGGTGAGACCAAGCTCGGCGATGGCAGCCCCATGCTGCAGCAGCCGCGCCTTGAAGTCCGGCTCGACCCAGGCGCGGGCGACCACTCTCGCGCCCTTCAGTGGGCCGATATCCCGCTCGTACTCGCTGATTCGCTCGTCGACGGCTTCAGCCGAGAGCAGCCCCTTTTCGATCAGAAGCGATTCCAGTGCTTTGGTGCGGAGCGCCACATACGGCTCCTGCTCCGGGTCGTACGGCATCGCGCATCCTTTCTCCGGCCGGACGTGGGCGGCAGATGCACCCCGCCCCGAGTCAACTGCGGGCAGGTTCGAGGTAGCTATCCCACAGGTCGAGGTAGACCGCCTCGCGCGGCCCGGCGGAGTCCCCCCAGAGTTCGCGAGCCTCGAAGCGGACAATGTAGAGGGGTTGCGGGTTCTCGCCGAGACCATGGGCGTTGGTGTCGGGAAAGATGTGCGACCCGTGCAGCCGGTGAATCGTACCGTGCTTGCCGCGCGCATACCGTGGGAGCCGTGTGTGGCCAACCGGGTGAATATTACGCGCCACTACCGAATCGCCCACGGCGAAGCGCGGCGCAGGCGGCGGAGATTGAGGGTGCTCCCTCGGTGCTGGCGGAGCCGGGATCGCGTCTTGGCGCGTTGCAGAATCAGGATGCCGGCGAAGGAATTCGATCCTGGCGCGGAGTTCGTCGTCGGTGAGAATGCCCTCGTGGATCAAGTTGTACTCAAAGGAGGCGAGCCAGCGCTCGTAATACGATGCCCGCAGGTAGTGCGCCGGCTCCATGCGTTCGATGCCGTAGCGGTGCGCGTCGATCGTGAAGTACCCCTGCTGCAGCACAATACGATCAATGGCCCAGAGGCGCGCTTCCCAATCCGCGTGGAAGAGCGGCTCGTTCACCTCGCGCACGATCGGACCAAAACCGTGCATGCCGCCCATATCGTGCACACCGTTCATCGCTTGCCTCTCAATGGGTTGATCTTTCCAGTCTATCGCAGCAGTCACGAATTAATGGGCCTGCTCTGGCAGGCTACAAGTCAGCTGGAGTTTGCCTTTGAATTCGTGTCGCCAGGGCTTGCCCCGTGGCTGAGGCGGGAAATCGCCGCGAGTCCATCGGCGATTCGCTTCCTCAGCGCTGCCGCTTCGTCCGGCGTCCATGTGTAGAAGCCCTGCCCCGACTTGAGTCCGAGCTCTCCGCGGGCGACCTTCTCGCGAAGACTCACCGGTGGTTCTGCCGAGCGGTCGATGGCGGGGAAGAGCTGCTCGGCAACAGCGAGCGTCAGATCCCAGCCCGCGGCCTCGAAGACCTCGAAGACGCCGGCAACCGCGAGGCGGCGGCCGAAACTCGACCTGATGATCGTATCGACGTCCAGTGGGCTGGCGATGCCGGCATCGACGATGGCTAGCGCCTCGCGCAGGAGCGCCATCTGGAGACGGTTGCCGACGAACCCGGGCGCTTCTTTCTGTACCACGGCCGGACTCTTGCCGATGCGCTGATAAAGCACGCGCAGGGTTTCCACTGTTTCATCGGAGGTCTGGTCGCCGCGCACCAGCTCGACGAGTGGCAGGAGATACGGCGGGTTGAAGTAGTGAGCGACGATCACTTGCCGCGGACGGTCGGTGGCCACCGCCAACAAGCTCGGCATGAACGTCGAGGTGTTGCTCGCCAGGATGGCGTGCGACGGCGCCCAGACGTCGAGGTCACGAAAAAGGGACCGTTTGACCTCCAGGTCTTCAGAAACCGCCTCGATGACCAGGTCGGTATCGGTGACGGCGGCGCGAAGATCGCGACCCATCGTGATCCGCGTGGGAGCGGCGGTCGCAGCGGCGAGTGTGATGCGCTCGATCTCCACCAGGCGAGCAAGACCACTTGCGATGCTCTCCTGTGCTCGGTCGAGCTGTGCTTGATCCCGGTCGTGCAGGCGAATGGTGAAGCCATGCGCGGCAAGCTCCAGGGCAATACCATGGCCCATCAGCCCCGCCCCAACCACAGCTACGCGTTGGATGTCATTCATTCCCATTGGCGTCCCCCTCCTCTCTCCGCTGTACAGCGTCTCACGTCGCCCGCGATGACGCGTCATTCTCGTGGAGAGTCTGGATAACTCCAGCGGGACGAAGGGGTTTTGTGTTGGGCGGCCAACTCACAGGTA
>DASUQU010000106.1:0-3575 GCA_036280495.1 Thermomicrobiales bacterium
CCCAACGCGCTGGTGGTGGTGACGGAGGCAGACCGTGATCCAGCCGAAGCGGCGTTCGCGGCGCTGAGCTCGGACCCGCGCGCACCGCTCGTGCAACGCGCCACCTCAGGACTCTACCCACCTGGCTCGACCTTCAAGACGATCACCGCGGCGGCGGCGATCGACACCAGCGTGGCCCGGCCCGACACCATCTATGAGGATGCGGGCGAGCTGACGGTTGCCGGGCACACCCTCGTCGAGCAGAACCGTCCCAACGACCAGCAGACGCTGTGGAGCCTGACGGAGTCGTTAGCCTGGTCGCTCAACGTCGTCTTCGCCCAGGTCGGCTTGCAGCTCGGCGGCGCCACTCTGGCCGAGGCAGCGCACGGCTGGGGTTGGGAGAGTGACATCCCATTTGATCTCCCGGTCGAAGCGAGCCGGGTTAGCGTCACCCCGGGATTCCTCGACGATCCCGTCGCGGTGGCCGAGACGGCGTTCGGCCAGGGTGAGCTGCTGGCGACGCCGCTGCAGATGGCGCTCGGCGCCGCGGGCCTGGCCAATGGGGGCGAGATCATGCGGCCTCACCTCGTTGCCAGCCTAGCGGAGCCGGCCGGCGAGACGGTGCGCGAGACGCGGCCGTCCTCGTGGCGATGGGGGACCGGGACCCAGGCCGCCGATCAGACCGCCGCCATGATGGTCTACGCCGTCGAAAACGGCGCGCTCGGGACGGCCTTCACGCCCGGCTACACCATAGGCGGCAAGACCGGCACCGCCGAGACCGGCAGCGGCGACCCGCACGCCTGGTTCATCGGCTTCATCGGGCTGCCGGGAGAAGAGCCCCGCTACGCCGTGGCCATCGTGGTGGAAGCGGGCGGCGGGGGCGGTCAGGTCGCGCTCCCGATCGGGCGCGATCTCCTTGTCGCGGCGATGGGCGGATAGACGACGCCGTCTCCTCGCCGAAGACGCCTTCACAGCAGTTGACAGCACGCTCCCCAGGAGTACTGTAGACAGTATCGTCAACAGAGGAGCCCCGCGTCGCCATCCTGAGAGGACCATCCATGCCTCGCGACGTTTATCGCTTTAGCAACGAGCTGGACGCTGAGACCATTGACCGCATCGCAACCCGGCTACGTCGCCTTCCGCGCCGCCTATTTCGCGAGGCTGCCCCTTGCGTCCGCGCCGCGTGTGCTCGCTCTTGGCTGTGGTACCGGCGTCGAGGTGCGCGCCCTGCGGCAGCGCCCGGAGTTCAACGGCACGATCGTCGGGCTGGACCACAGCCCCCACTTCATCGGAGAAGCCAGGCGCTTGTCCGCCAAAGAAGGATTGGATCGCGATGTCGAGTACCGCGTCGGTGATGCTCACCAGCTCAACCTCCCCAACGAGAGCTTCGACATCGTGCTGGCGCACACGCTCGTCAGCCACGTAACGGACCCCCTCGGCGTGCTGCGAGAAGTGCAGCGGGTCGTCAAGCCAGGCGGTGTGGTGGCGATCTTCGACGGCGATTACGCCTCGCTGACGTTGTCCCATTCAGATCCCGATCTGGCCAAGCGGGTCGAAGAGGTGATTCTGGAGATGATCACCAATAATCCGCGGGTGATGCGCGACATGCCGCGCCTGTTGGAGGAGGCCATGCTGGAGCTGGTCGGGACCACACCGCATATCTATGCTGAAGTCGGTCGCGGAAGCTTCTTTGCCAACTTCTCGGAATCGTACGCCGCAGTCCTGAAGAGCTCAGGAATGCTGCCGGAGGATGATGTCGAGCGCTGGCGAACAGAGCTTGCGCAGGCGGTGTCCGACGGAACGTTTTTCGGCGCTTCGAACTACTACACCTACCTGGCACGACGGCCCGCAGCAGTGACGATGTGAGCTCGGACGCGATCGCACGCGTCGGCAGTGGAAGGAGACCTCCGGTGGTGGTGCAGGGACGAGCGCAAGCGCAGGACCTCGATCGGCCCCGGCTCGATCACCTCCTCGATCGGGAGAGGCTGAGATTTCTGGAGCAGCATCCGCGCTCCGTCGCCCTGTCCGCTCAGGCCAAGGAGCGGTTCGTCGGCGGGGTGCCGATGGGGTGGATGAGCGAGTGGCCGACGCCCGTTCCGCTCGTCATCCGCGAGGCGTCAGGCGCCCATCTCGTCGACGTCGACGGTCACGAGTACGTCGATTTCTGTCTGGGTGAGGGTGCGTCGATGACCGGGCATTCGCCACCCGCCGTCGCTGAAGCGCTGGCACGCCAGGCGGGCCAGGGATTCAGTCATCTTTTTCCCACGGAAGACGCCCTCTGGGTCGCCCAGGATCTGACCGAGCGCTTCGGCTTACCGGCCTGGCATTTCGCCGTCACCGCGACCGACGCGAACCGGTTCGTCCTGCGCCTGCTGCGAGCGCTGACCGGACGGCAGATCGTCGTCGTATTCGAGGACTGCTACCACGGCACCGTCGACGAGAGCCTGCACGAGGTCGCGGGTGACCCCGCGTCGGCCCGCCGCATGATCCCCTTCAACGACATGGCCGCGCTGGAAGCGGCGCTCTCCCCGGGCGATGTCGCCTGCGTACTCGCCGAGCCGGTCATGACCAACGTCGGGGTGGTCTTCCCCGATCCTGGATTTCACGACATGCTGCGGGGGTTGACCCACCGCACCGGCGCCCTCCTCGTCATCGACGAGACACATACCATCTCGGCCGGTCCCGGCGGCTGCACCGCGGTCTGGGGTCTCCAGCCGGACGTGATCACCATCGGCAAGGCGATCGGCGGCGGCATCCCCTCCGCGGCCTACGGGTTCACGGTGGATCTCGCCCGGCAGATCGAAGCGCGGGAGATGGTTGCCCTGGAAGGAACCGGTGGCACCCTAGCCGGGAACGCGCTCTCGCTGGCCGCGACCCGGGCCACGTTGCAGCACGTGCTGACCGAGAAGAATCTTCGCCGTGCGGCCGGCCGGGCGGAACGATTCACCGCCGGTGTCGAGCAGGTGATCGCCGCCCACGCTCTTCCTTGGCGCACCGCGCTCCTCGGCTGCCGTGCCGAGTACGCGTTCGGACCGGTCCCGCGCACCGGCGCGGAATCACACGGCGCGCTCGATGCCCAGCTCAGCCGCTATTTGCGGCTCCACGCTATCAATCGCGGGGTGATTCTGACCCCGTTTCTGAGCAACATCGCATTGGTCTGCTCGGAGACGACCGAGGCCGACGTCGACCGGCACACCGAGGTGTTCGCCGAAGCCGTTGCCACCCTGCTGCACTGAAGCGTCACGCCATGCTCCGGCCAAGAGATGATTCTGGCGTACCGCGGCCGGTTCGCTACGAGCGTCGCGAGCACCCCTCCCGCGATGCGGCGCAACGAGGGGCCAGCGTGTCGCTCATGGTTGCGAACGCATCAGGGCACGTTTCCTCCTGTGCGAACCGTGACTACCCGATGCTCTCCTCAGGGTTGGTCACCTCGATCACGGTCACGGCGCCGGCCGCGACCTCGAATCGCACCTCGAGACCCGTCACTTCCTCGATGAGCACATGCGGCTCTGTCTCGTCGGTGGTGATCGGCACCGCGGGCAGGAGCACCGGCGAGTCCTGTTCGGTCTCGAACCGGATCGGCTCGACGTCGAGGT
>DASUQU010000107.1:0-4798 GCA_036280495.1 Thermomicrobiales bacterium
CCCGGCGAGGACGTTCAGGTAGTACCCGGTGTATCCCTGAGCCACGGCGAAAGCGTGATATCCCTCCGGGACCAGCAAGAGGTCACCATCGTGAATGACGTAGGCGGCGTCGGTCTGACCGTCAGCCGTGTAGAGCCGCTGTAACCCAAATCCGTCGGAGGGATCGATCCGGTAGTAGTAGATCTCTTCCAGGTCGGCTTCCCGGGGCATGTCGTGCACGTCGTGCTTGTGGGGTGGATAGGAGGACCAGTTTCCGCTCGGCGTAAAGACCTCCACCACCAGCAAGCGGTCGGCTTCGAATGAGGGCTCGATGATGTGGTTGATCTGACGCGCGGCGTTCCCGGCGCCACGTATCTCCACCTTCACCTCTTGCGGGGTAATGAGCTTCAGTGGAAACGTCCGCTCGGCCCGGGCGGCGCAGACCGCCAACTCGAGCGTCGTCTCGGCAGTGACCTTGTACGCACTGTCGCGCGGCAGATAGACGGCCCACGGCTGGCCGGCAAACGGATTCGTCCGCTCGCCGATGGTCCAGCTCTGGTCGTCAGAAACGACCCTACAGCGCCCGCCCAGTGGCATCAGGGCCACTTCGTCAAGACCGGTCTCTTGCGACCAGCGCTCGCCGGCGCCGAGCTTCACCACGGTGAGTCCGGTGAACTCCCACCCGGCGCGAGCGACATCAACCTCTATGAGGGTGCCAGAACTTCCGCCCAGATCGCGTGACTTCAAGAGCAGCGTGCTGGCATCGGCGGTGATTGCCATGCGGGGACCTCCTCGATACGGACCGCACCGCGCTCCTACGTTCGCGCGAACCGCGAGGGCGAAACGGGTGCGTTCTCCCGAAGCGACGCCTCGGCAGCGTAGGCGAGCACCATAGCCGCGCGGGCGTCGTCGCCGTCGACCGGTGGCGGCGTACCGTCGACAATGCCGTCGACAAAGATCTTCAACTCGTCGACATAGGCCTGGTCGAACCGTTCCAGGAACCAGTAGATATGGTCGCTGTGGATGCCGTTGGCGTCCAGACGGAGCATCGGCGTATCGCGAGAGTAACCGATCATCATCGCGCCCTCGCTGCCGAAGACCTCGGTGCGAACGTCGTAGCCGAAGCCGGAACGGCGGCTGTTGTCGATCACCCCCAGGCTGTCATCGCTAAATCGGAGCGAGATCACACTCGTGTCGATGTCACCCAACTCCTGGAACATGGGAGAGACTATGGCGCTCCCCATGGCGAAGAGCTCCTTCACCTCTTGACCCATCATCCAGCGCACGCAATCGAAGTTATGGATGGTCATGTCCCGGTAAAGGCCACCCGAGGTCTCCAGGTAAGCGCGCGGAGCGGGCGACGGATCGCGCATCGTGTCGCGGATGGCTTCGATACGTCCCAGCGCTCCGGTGTCGATGAGCTCCTTGGCCTTGTGATACGCCTTGTCAAATCGGCGCTGGAAGCCCATCTGGAGACGAACCCCCGCTCGCTCCACGGCGTCGAGGGCGCGATCGGTCGCCTCGAGATCGAGCGCGATCGGCTTCTCGCAGAAAATCTGCTTACCTGTATCAGCCGTGGCCACGATCAGCGGCGCGTGGCTGTCAGTTGAGGAGGCGATCACGATGGCGTCAATGCTCGCATCGGCGAGAACCGACTCCGGGTCGTCCGTCCAATGCTGGCAGCGAACCTTGGTGGCCAGCGTCTCCGCCGACGGCCCGTGGACATCGGCAATGATCGCCAGCTCGGCGCGAGGAATCGCTGATGCCAGGGTCGCCGCATGGCGCTGTCCGATCCGTCCCGCGCCAATGAGCGCGACTCGCACCCGCTCCGACATGCCTCGTCTCCCGTTCAGCTATTGGCCACTGGCTTTCGGCCAGTGGCTGTCAGCTATTGGCTCTAGTCCCCTTGCTTTCTTCAACCAATAGCCAGCAGCCGCTAGCCAGGAGCCCGTTACGGCACGCTGGCCGGGTCGAGCGGGTTGGTGCCGTAGGTGAGGACTTCATCACCGTCACCGACGCCGTCGCCGTCAGTGTCGAAGGCCTCGGCCGCGGTGCCATAGACGAAGATCTCATCGTCGTCGACCAACCCGTCGCCATCGGCATCGGAGCTTGTCGAGCTTGTGCCAAATTGATTCACTTCCTCGCCGTCAAGGAGACCATCGCCGTCGCTGTCGTTGTTGAGCGGGTCTGTTCCATAGATGTAGACCTCTTCCCCGTCCAGCAGCCCATCGGCGTCGTAGTCGCGATTGAGCGGATCGGATCCGTAGGCAGCCTCGTCGACATCGCTCAATCCGTCGCCATCGATGTCACCGCTTTCCGAGGAGACCACCGGCGCGGTTGTCGGTACGGGTGCCGGTTCGACGACCTGCTCGGGGGCAGGCGTGGGCGCGACGGCCGTGGGAGCCGCATCCACCGGAGGGAGGAGGACAGTCGGCACGGGTTGGCCAGGTACCGGGGTCGGCGCGCCGGGAGTCTGTGCGACCTGAGCCGCCGCTGGCTGTTCGGCGCCATCGACCGGCTCGCCGAGGGCGGCCACTACGAATGCAGCCGGTTGGGTGTCTCCGTTACGGAGTGTCAGCGCCCCGGTCACGAGACGGCCGCTGCCGGCACTGATTGGCGCCGGCTGGCCGCCATCCGCCGTCGCCTGCAGCCGGCCGGAGGTGACCATCATGAGGGCGGGACCCGTGTGCGGCGGCAGCTCGGAGACTTCGCCGGGCAGCAGGATGCCGCGCTGCAACTCGACGTCGAACGTACCCCGGGGGTAGTCGTTGATGGCATCGCTCGTGAACAACACCGTCCCGGCCGTCGCCGCTCCTGGTGCGGCGGCCTCCGGCGGCAACAGCTCGATGACCCAGATGATGCTGGGATCGGAACCGACCGCGTATCGAAGGAAGGGATCGCCGGAGGGCATGAAGTAGGCCTCACCCGCTTCGAGCCGCGTCCGACGGCTGGTCAGCTCGTTGCGGATGACCGCGGCACCCGTCCGTTGCAGCGTGAACGACGCCGAGCCCGACTCGGGGGCACCGGTCGCGCTCAACCCGACTTCCCGCACCCGCCAGACCAGCGGGCCCTCGACGCCGACCAACCCCTGGGCGACAGTGTGGACGTGAGGAGAGCCTGCCGTGAACTCGGCCGGGGCGGCAGCGGCCGGGGCGGCAGCGGTCGGTTGCGTGGCCGCGGTCGGTTGCGCCGCGGCGGGAGAGGCCGGCTGTGCCGGCAGATCCTGGGCGCCGGCGCGTTCCCCTGAGGGCAACAGCAGCACCATAGTCATCGTGATGCACAGGAGCGCGGTGAGACCGCGGGCCGCTCCCACTGGCAGTGTCCCCCCATAGCCTGCCCGTCTCATGGTCACCTGCTCCTCTGTCTGCCTGGCATCGCGTCGCCCGACCCTGCCGCGGGGATGCGGGTCGGTGTGACTGCTGATGACGCCAGCACCGCTTCCTCGGTCGGCAACATCGACCACCGCGGGAGCGCCGGGCCGTTGGCGTCTCGGCCCGCGCAAGTGAGGAGACTATACTTTTGTTTGGTCCTGGGCGTTGCCAAGCGGGCATCGACCCCAGTCAAATCGACGTAAGGAACAACTTCTTGCCTGCCACGAACCCAATTGCCCCAGATCAGCTTCGAGGACTTCCTGTCTCCGGGCCGACCACCGAAAAGCGCGTCGTGGTCGCCCAGGAGCTCGGCTATTGCTGGGGAGTTCGGCGCGCGCTCGATATCGTCGAAGCCGCGGCCGAGAGTAGCGGCCCGATCGCCCCAATCGGCGACGTCATCCACAATCCACAAGTTGTCGAGCGGTTGCGCCAGCGCGGCGTCGAGGGCGCGTCGTCAGTCGCCGAGGCCGCCACCCGCGGATTTCGGCGCGTAGCAATCACCGCCCACGGCATGGGTCCGCATCTCGCGGGCGAAGCCGCCTCCGCTGGGGTAGAGCTGATTGACACGACCTGTCCATTGGTCACCAAGGTTCAGCGTCTGGCCCAAAAGCTGGTGCGCCAGGGGTATTACCTGGTCGTTTACGGTGACTCGTATCACCCCGAGGTGCGCGGCGTAATCGGGTGGGCCGGCACATCGAAAGCGGTCGCCGCCAAGAAGATCGAGGACCTTCCCTGGAACGCGCCTCGCGGCACCAGTGGGGAGGGCGTCTCGACGCCTCCACGCAAGGTGGCCGTTGTCTCGCAGACGACTAAGAACGTCGACGAGTTGATGGCGTTCGCCCAAAAGCTGCAGACGATGGTGCTGCCGGAAGGCGGCGAATTCCGCCTGTGCAACACCATCTGTGAGCCGACGTCCGAGCGGCAGAATGCACTGAAGCGCCTGGTCGAGCAGGATCACGTCGACCTTATTCTGGCGATCGGCGGGCGCAAGAGCTCGAATACCGCCCGCCTGGCTGAGGTTGGGAAAGCACTCGGTGTCCCCTCCTACCACATCGAGCGGCCCGAGGACGTCCAGGACGAGTGGCTGGTGGATGCAGACATTGTCGGAGTGACTGCCGGCGCATCGACGCCGGACGACGTCATCGAGGCCGTCGTTGCTGACCTGACCCGTCGCGGATACACACCACCCGAGCTCGGCATACGGCCTGCAGATGCGGAATACGTTCCTTCTTACTAACGCCTTAGACTACGCGCTTTTACCCTAAATTCACGCCTCAAAGTTTTATTGACACCCGTTAGGTGCTGAGATATGCTCCGGCCACGTCTGAAATCAGGTCCCAGGTGGGGACCGGGCCAAGTGTGTGCTGAATGCATGCTTGCCCAGATATGCGGTGACACGTACGACCCGTTCCGGCGGGGAGACACGTGACGACCGGCGCTGAAGCCGG
>DASUQU010000108.1:0-7928 GCA_036280495.1 Thermomicrobiales bacterium
CCTGTCACCAGCATCCCGCTGAGCACGAGTGTTCCGATGCCAAGACAACTGAACCAACTTTGCAGCCGCATGCTGGCACTTCCTTTCACGCTTGCTCCGCAGCCTGGAGCTTCTGATCGTCTGGTCGTCCGGCGGGACAACCACACTTAACATCGGTCGTACAAATGAATTTCCGATGAGGACGTGGCCACATGGGATCCCGTGTCAGCACGACACGAGCGCTCTGGATACGAGGGGCGATATCGCATGACGCGATGAAGTCTGCGTGCGGTGCCCTCTCACTTAAAGAAAGGCAGCTCCAAACGCAGACACTACGTGCTTTCAAGCTTCCGGCTTGTTGGCGTCTTGCCGTGTCCTTGACTCAGTTATGAAGCGGAGGAACGAGGTCTATGCTCACCCACGCTACACTCGAACTGCGAATTGGCAAGGCGGAACGGATCAACGATGCGCCAACTGGGACGCCGAGAGGAACGCATTCTTGTCGTCGAGGACGAGGAACCGATTCGCGACCTCGTCACCACCGCGCTGCGCTTCACCGGGTTCAGCGTCGACACTGCGGCGAGCGGTCCGGAGGGGCTGGCTCTGGCCCGCAACGCCTCCTGGCATCTCCTCGTGCTCGACGTGAACCTCCCTGGCCTCGACGGGTTCTCCCTCTGCCGGAAACTGCGCGAGGCGGGCGACGAGGTGCCGGTGATCTTCCTCACCGCCCGTGACGACCCGGCTGACTTGCGCGAGGGATTCACCGGCGGCGGCGATGACTACCTGACCAAGCCGTTCAGTCTGGAAGAGCTGGTCCTGCGGGTCGAGGCCATGCTGCGTCGCGGGCGAGGGCAAGCCAACGAACGGGCTCGCCTGGCGGTCGGCGACATCGTCCTCGACGACGATGCTCACCAGGTTTGGCGTGCGGATCGGGAGATCGGGCTTTCGCCGACGGAGTACCGTCTGCTCCGCTACCTGATGCACAACACGGGCCGCGTTCTCACGCGGCCGCAGATCATCGAGCACGTCTGGGATTACGGCTACGCCATCGAGCCCTCCGGTGTCGAGACGTACATCAGCTATCTGCGACGCAAGCTGGACGATCGTGAAGGGAGGTTGATTCGTACCGTGCGCGGCGTGGGGTACGCGCTTCGTGCTCCGGAACCTGCCCCGAGGGGTGAGGAGCGGTGAGCCTCGGCACCCGCATCGCGTTTGGCGTGGCCGCGGTCCTCGTGCTAACGCTGCTCGGGCTTGGCGTGACGATGACGCGCGTGACCCGGGCCACACTGACCGCGGAGATCGATGACCGTCTCGTCACCTCCGTGGAGCGGGCCGAGAAACTACCGGGTCCGTGGGAGGACCGCCGCGGCCGTCGCGACCGCGCCGATGGTGGGCCTGCTGATGCTCCAGCCGGCGACACGGTCGAATTTGGTCCGGAGGTTTCGGGCCGCAATGTCGGGCTCTACGTCGTCGGTCCCGGCGGACAAATGCTGCTTGCCCAGCCGTCGGGGTTCCCGAGCGCCCCGGACCCGCCGCCGCGCCTCCCGCCGATCCCCGGTCCGGTTGCGACGACCATCGAGGGCAAGATCGTCACCCTCCCGGCGATCGACGATTCGCTGCGGTACCGGGTGTTGCTCCGGCAGGGGCCAGGTGGCACGACGATCATTACCGCGGCCTCACTGCGGCCGGTCGAGCAAGCGGTGAACAGCCTCATGCGGGCGCTCATGGTCGGCGGGACTCTGGCGCTTGCCGCGGCATCGCTGGCGAGTTGGTGGGTGATCCGGCGCGGGCTACGCCCTGTCGACCGCATGGTCGAGACCGCGGCCGCGATTGCCGCCGGAGACCTCAGCCGGCGGGTGCCTGACGCCGATCCCGAGACAGAGCTGGGCCGGCTCGGAACCGCGCTCAATGAGATGTTGGGGCAGATCGAGACCGGCATCCAGGAGAGAGCCGCGGGGGAGGCGAAATTGCGGCGCTTCGTCGCCGACGCGGCTCACGAGCTGCGCACGCCCCTGACCTCCCTGCGCGGTTATGCCGAGCTCTATCGCCAGGGGGCCCTCTTGACCTCAGAGGCGGTTGGCAACGCGATGGGCCGCATCGAGTCAGAAGGAGCACGCATGGCGCGCCTGGTGGACGATCTTCTCCTCCTGGCTCGCACCGATCAAGGGCGACCGTTGGAGAAGGATCCGGTTGATCTCGTACGGTTGGCGCGCGAGGCCGCCTGCGATTTTGCCGCTGCCGATCCGGGCCGTCCGCTCACCAGCGACCTTGAGGGCTCAGCCGTGGTGGTCGGCGATCCGATCCGGCTGCGCCAGGCGATCGACAACCTGCTCGCCAACGTCCGCGCCCACACCCCATCTGGAACGCCGGCTCGGGTCAGCGTGCAACGTAATGGTCGCTGGGCCGAGGTGACCGTCGCCGACCAGGGTCCCGGGATCCCGGCTCAGGATCAGCCGCGAGTCTTCGAGCGCTTCTGGCGCGGCGACCCCGCGCGGGGCCGAACATCTGCCGGCGGTGCTAGCCTTGGTCTCAGCATCGTCGACGCCCTCGTGCGCGCCCATGGTGGCACTGTTGCGGTCAACAGCGCCCCCGGTCAGGGAACGGCGTTCACGCTGCGTCTGCCGCTCGCCTCGAGAATTTCTGCCTCGACCTGATATTCCGGCGGAGATCTCCGCCGCGACTCCTGGCACTTTCCCAGACCCTTCCCAGGGAATCGTAAGCCTCTATCCCGATCATGGACCGCAGATGGCCATGGGTGGCCGTCGCTTGGATTCAGGTGGACCGGGAGGAGTTCGATGAATCGGTGGCATTCCCGCGATCGGAAGGCACTCATGACGACGCTCGGGACGGTCGGTCTCGGGCTGGGACTGATCATCGCCACGGCGAGCGGCGCACCGGGCGCAGCAGCTCAGGAAGCATCCATGCCCGCGATGGCGCAGGACGAATCGGGGTCCGGAGAGGGCGAAGTTCGCGAGCGCCCGCGATCGGATGAGATACGGGAAGAACTTTACGCGGAGTTCACCGCGGCCCTCGCCGATGAGCTGGGCATCAGTAATTCCGACGAGGTCGACGCCGCGATCCGGGTGGCGATGATGACCATGGTCGACGCCCGAGTCGACGGTGGACTCCTTACCACCGGGCAGGCCGAGGCGCTGAAGGTATTGATCGCCACCTCGGATGTGCCGCTCGGCCCCGGTCCAATGTTCGGTCCACCTCCAGGTCCGTTCATCCGCGGCGGTCTCAGGTTTGGCGAAGGAGACCGCTTTCTCCCCATTCGGGGTGGGGAAGAGACCTGGGTTGTCCCGGCCGGGGATGGCTCGCCTGCGAATGACGGGGAAGATCGCGACGAGGGATCGGATGCGAACGACGATTCAGGACAGGACGAGGATGACAGAGACCGCAAGTCGTCCTAGCTAAGGCTGGCCGCGGACATTCCCGCGGCCCGATCCCTTCCCTCTTCTCACCGCCGCGGCGTCGAGTTGATCCCGGCATCGCGGCGCCGTTTCAGCCGGTTGCTACTCCCTGCGGCACTCAACGATGAACCCGTGCCGAGGCCTCACCCGGTAGACGTCGGGTAGAGTTGTGCAATTGCGATCCGATTGCTAGCCGGAGCTCCGCGATGACCCACCCGCTGCTCGACCGACTCGCCGCTGGACCGATCCTCGCCGATGGTGCCATCGGCACCATGCTCTATGCCGCCGGAGCATCCCTCGACGAGTCGTTCGACGCGCTCAATCTCTCCCGTCCCGAGCTCGTCCTCGACACGCACCGCGCCTACCTCGACGCCGGCGCCGACCTGCTGGAGACGAATTCCTTTGGAGCCAATCGCTTCAAATTGGAGGCGTTCGGACTGGCCGACAGGGTGCGCGAGATCAACAAGAAGGCGGTGCGGCTGGCGCGCGAAGCGCGTGAGATCTCCGGTCGCCCGGCGCTGGTGGCGGGCTCGATCGGTCCGACCGGGCGCACCCTGGCGCCCTTTGGGGTCGTCTCCCCGGAGGCGGTGCGGGCGGCGTTTCGCGAGCAGATCGAGGCATTGCTCGAGGGAGGCGTCGACCTCCTCGTGCTGGAGACGATCGGCAGCCTGGACGAGATGACGGAAGCGGTCGGTGCCGCACGCGATGTGAGCGATCTCCCCATCGTCGCCTCGATGACTTTCGCTGAGGACGGTCGCACCATTGGCGGCAATTCGCCAGAAGAAGTCGCCGTGCGGCTCTCCAAGCTGGGCTTGGTCGCCATCGGGGCGAACTGCTCCGTCGGACCGCAGCGGCTGCTGCCGGTCGTCGAGGTGCTGGTCCGTCATGTGGGCGAGTGGAATGGAACCGTTCCAGCCGTCTCCTGCATGCCCAATGCAGGCTGGCCGGCGCATGTCGCCGGGCGTGTCATCTACCCGTCGTCGCCAGAGTATTTTGCAAGCTTCGCCCGGCGCGCCGCTGAAGCCGGGGTTCGCATCATCGGCGGCTGCTGCGGCACCACCCCACTGCACACGGCGGCGATGCGAGAGGCGCTCAATGCGTGGATGGGCGAACGCGGTGATGGTGCGCCCCCACAGGTGTCCACGCCAGCTAGTCGTCGCACGCGCATCTTGACCGCGCCGGAACTCGATCTGATCCCGGCCGAGGGGCCGACCCGCCTGCGCCAGAAGCTCGAACGGGGCGAGTTCGTGGTCAGCGTCGAGATCGATCCGCCGAAAGGTCTCAATCCGACCAAGGCGCTGGACGGGGCCTGTCTGTTACAGGAAGCGGGTGTTGATTTCATCAACGTCGCCGACTCGCCGATGGCCCGCGTCCGGATGAGCGCCCTGACCATGTGTTACCTCATCCAGCACCGCACCGGAGTGGAGACGATCCTGCACTTCACCACCCGCGATCGCTCTCTGATGGGATTGCAGTCCGAGCTGCTGGGGGCGCACGCAGTCGGTGTGCGCAATATCATCGCTCTCACTGGAGACCCGCCCAGCCTCGGCGACTACCCCGATTCCTCGGCGGTCTATGATGTCGACTCGATCGGACTGATCCGAATCCTGGAACGTCTCAACAGCGGCGCCGACTCGGCCGGGGCGTCGATCGGGCGGTCAGCCGCGTTCACCATCGCGTGCGCCGTCGATCCTACGCGGGCCGATCTCAAGCACGAGGCGGGGCGCCTGCGGGCGAAACTCGAGGCGGGCGCGCACGTCGTTATGACCCAGCCGATCTACGACCCGGCCTCATGGTCGCGCTTCCTGGATGTTTACGGCGTCGAACGTCTACCTGTGCCAGTCCTGGCTGGCATCCTGCCGCTGCAAAGCAGCAAACACGCCGAGTTCTTGCACAACGAGGTGCCGGGCATCACGCTGAGTGATGAGGCTCGGGAGCGAATGCGCTTGGCGGGGCCGGATGGCCGTCGCGAAGGCGTCAGAATGGCGCAGGAGTTGCTGCAGGAGCTCCGTCCGCTCGTGCAGGGGGTTTACCTGATGCCGTCATTTGGCCGCTACGAAGTTGCCGCCGAGGTGCTCGACGTCCTGGAGCGGGAGCCGGTCGCGAGATAGGCCATCCGCTTTACACGGAGGCGCCCGTGCCGGGAGGGTCCGGATACGGGCGTCTCGTGCGTCGCGACCGGAGGGGACCGATCGCGCTTGGACGTTCGCTTACGATGCCAGGCGCTGCTCGCGGACGAGCACGTCTTCGCCGGTTTCGATCTCTATCTTCAGACCGGCCAGCTCGCGAGCCACCGCGCGCCGTTTCTCGATGGCGTCGCGCGGCACCAGCGGGCGGCCCGCCTCATCCGGGATCATGGTGATCGCGCCGTCGGTCGTCCAACCGGCGACGATTGCCGGAGCAACCTCAAGTCGATCGGCGGCCTCTGCGATGCTCATCAGCCCGTCGTCACCGTAGGTGACGCGCGCGGCGCGGGCGACCATCTTGCCGATGGCCGAACGCCAGAACCAGGCGGGAATGACCATCCCCTCGGCTGCAAGCGGACGGAGCAGGAGATCTGTAACGCGTCCGACTGTCTCCTGCACATGGTCGCGGCTAACGTCGCCATACCCGGCCACGGCCAGCAGGCGCAGATCCTGCCCGAGCGGGCTTTGCCGCAGTTCGGCCAGACTCGGTGAAAACGAACGCTTTCCAATTGCCGCGCCGACCGCGCGGTGATGGTCGGCAACGAGTCGGAGAATGCTATCGACAACATCCTCATCGTCCCAAGACTCGTCAGCACCGCGAACCCCCGGGGCCTCATCCGCGGAGACGGTCTGGGTGGGAAAAATCGTCGCGAACTCGCGCATTTCAAACTCCTCGACCGGTGAACGTGCGCCCGGGGTAGAAGGCGGGTTTCTTCCCGTTAGCAAGTCCTGTGCCTAACGGTCACAGATCTCACCCTATTGTACGTACAGTGTCAATTTTCGGTTTCACCACCGGTGCCGGATCGGGGGCCATACCGGTAAAGAATGCCAGACTTCGTGCCGAGGATGTCAAATCGGTGTTATTGCGCGAGGTTCGCAGCGCGCCGAGCTATCTTTTTCAAGATCGAAATATCGTTTCCACGCCTTAGAATATTCTACGGGAGGGACACTGCAAGGAGGAGGTGTCGGCTTCGCCTCTGGGGGTGCCACTCCGTTCAGGGGGCGCCGGCGGTTTCACTGCCTCAGGGGGAGTCGCCTGCGGCTCAAGGGGGGAAGAAGCACGACGGACGATTGCTTCGTACTCCTCTCCCCCTTCACCCCCTGAGCGTCAGCGGCACCCCCTACATCTCCGCCGGTGCCGCAATCCCCAGCAGCGCAAGACCGTTAGCAATCGTGCGACGGGTGGCCGCTGTCAACGCCAGGCGGGCGGTGCGAGTTGGCTCCGGAGAGGTCAGCACCGGGCAGGCGTGATAGAAGTCGTTGAAACGCTTCGCCAGGTCGTAGACGTACGTAGCGATCAGGAGTGGACGGTACTCCGCGGCGGCGCGCTGGATCTCTTCGGGCAACGACGCGATCCCCTGCAGCAGGCCAAGCTCCTCCGGCTGCAACTCCCCGAAATCGAGCCCCTCCAGCCGAGCCAGAATCGTCTCCTCCGTTTCCCCGGCGTGCTCGAGGATGCGGCAGGCCCGCGCGTGCGCGTACTGGATGTAGGGTGCCGAGTGACCGTCGAAGGAGAGCGCCTCCTCCAGATCGAACAGGACGACCTTGGTGTTGTCGCGCGCCAGCATTGCGTACTTCAGCGAGCCGAGCGCTACCTCCCACGCCACCTGCGCTTTCCGCTCCGGCGCAAGCTCCCAGTTCTTCTCCTCGATGGTTTCGCGCGCCCTCGCCAGCACGGCATCGCGCACATCGTCGTAGACGGGGACATTCCCCTTGCGGGAGGAGATGACGCCTTCAGGCAAGACGACCATCTCATACCCGAGATGGAAGGACTGCCGTGCCTGCTCGAAGCCCCACAGCTCGAGGATTTTGAAGATCTGCTGGAAATAGAGCGACTGGCGGGTGTCGACCACCCAGATCGCCCGGTCCACGCCGTACTCTTCGAACTTTCGCCTGGTCAGTGCCAGATCCTTGGTGGAGTAGAGCGAGCTGCCGTCCGAGCGAAGGACCGGCATGATGCGATAGGTCGGCTCCGTAAGGCCGAGCTTCTCGTCGATCTTGACCACCGGGAGACCCTCGGAAATCTCCGCGATCCCGCGCTCCAGGAGGTCCTCCACCATCCGCTTGCCTTCGTCTTCGACCTCGCTTTCGAAGAACCAGACGTCAAAGGTCGCGCCCAACTCGGCGAAGATGCGGCGGAAATCGGCCATGCTCCAGTCCCGCGTCGTCTGCCACAGCGCGACGAACTCTGGCTCCTGGGCTTCCCAGCGGGCGAAGGTCTCGCGCACCTCATCCCGCCAGCCGGGAGATGCCGCCCACCATTCGTCCATGTGCTCGGCCAGTGATTCCCACCGTGCCAATCGCTCTTCCGGCGTCATCGATGGCTCTGGAACGCCTTCTACGGGGACGT
>DASUQU010000109.1:0-13361 GCA_036280495.1 Thermomicrobiales bacterium
AGCTCCTGTTGCGCCTGGTCGAGGCGGAGACGAACCCGCTGCTCGTTGAGCAACCACAGATCGCGACGAACGGATGCGTCGATGAGCCGAAGCTCATCAAGCTGACCGCTGAGCTGGCTAATGCGAAAGCCCAACTCACGATGGGCCTCGCTAAGATCGTCGATCCGCTCGGCTAGCCGCTCGTGTCGCTGTTCGAGTGCCTGACGAACGTCAACGAAGCGCGCGTCCATGTCCCCGCGCATGTCCTCGACGCGCTCCAGCAACAGCTCGTGTCGCTCCTCAGCTTGCACTTGAGCGCGGCCCTGCTCAAGGCGAATAGCGGCGTCCGCGTCCCTTAGCTCTTCCAACGACGGATCGACGTGCACAATGGAACGGCGCGTGTCATCGATCAGGTCGAAGAGATGACCGAGGTCAGAGCGTAGCTCGTCGATGCGCGCCGTGATGGTGGTCCCTTCCTGGGCGACCTCTGCAACCCGGCGGCGGGAATCTTGATCGACGATCTTGATGCTGTCCTCAGCGCGCACGATGTCACGGCGCAACTCGTCCGTTTCTTCGCGCACACCGTCGATCGAATCGCGAACTTGATGGATGAGGACTCCTGTCCGATCGACGTGGGCAGAGAGGTGTTCGATCTGCGTTTGCAGCTCGTCATCGCGCTGGCGGTACTGAGCCGTATCGTCTGCTTTCAGCCGCGCGGCCTCGAGGAGCTCCATCACATGCGCCTGCAGCGACCGAATCGGACGTGTGACATCCTCGAGCCTTGCGTCGAGATCGTTGACCTGCTGCCGGGTGCGATTCTCATCCAGGGCGCGGGCTTGCGCGCTCTGTTGGCTCTCTTGGCGAAGTTGCTCGATGGCGATCCGGTTTTGGGCAGTCGCGCTCTCGTAGTGCTTGAACAGCTCCTCTTCACGACCCTGACGGCTGAGCACCTCGCGGACCGCTTGACGGAGCTCGTCGACCTGATTCTGTAGAGCGTTCAGGCGCGCTTCGTCCCGTCGCCGCTCGTCGTCGTGACGCAACGCACCCGGACCCGTCTGGGGCTGTGCATTACTCCTCAAACTACTCATGGTGCCGTGTCTCCGTTCCACCGTCGCTCGATCCGAGTGCGTCAGCAAATGATGCGTCGTCGCCGTCGAGCTCGGCCAGGGTCGCCACCACGCTTCTCGCCAGTGCCAGCGGGTCGTATCCGCCTTCCAAGAACGCCACCACTCGACCGTCCGCACAGGTATCGGCGACCTGGACGACACGGCGCGCGAGGTTGCTGAACCCCCGCTCAGTCACCAGCATGCCTCCGAGAGGATCGTTCGCATGGGCATCGAACCCGGCTGAGATCAGGACGATCTGGGGGTTGAACGCGCTGGCGGCGGGAAGGATGACCTGATCGAACATGTTGATGTAGGCGTCGTCGTCCGCGCCCGGCGCCAGCGGCACGTTGATGGTGTATCCCGCGCCGCGGCCGACGCCGCGCTCGCTCGCGGCCCCCGTGCCCGGGTAGAGGGGCCATTGGTGGACCGAACAGAAGAGCACCTCGTCTGTCTCGAAAAAGGCGTCTTGAGTCCCATTGCCATGGTGGACGTCCCAGTCGACGATCAACACTCGCTCCAAGCCGCGAGCGAGCGCGTGTGCGGCGGCAACGGCGATCGTATTGAACAGGCAGAAACCCATGCCCCGGGAAGGGGTCGCATGGTGTCCAGGAGGTCTGGCTAGGACGAATCCACGCCGGGCGTGACCGTCGAGGGACGCGTCGACGGCGGCAACTCCTGCTCCGGCGGCGAGCGCAGCGACCTCAGCCGAGTGTGTGCCGACAGGGGTATCGGCGTCAAGCCAGCCGCCGCCCTGGACCGAAAACTCCCGCAAGCCCTCGATATAGCGAGGGTCATGGACGCGCGCCAGGACATCGTCGGGTGCGGCGTTGAACGGGATCTCGGGACGACCGGCGAGGAGCCCCAAGCGTTCCAGAGCGGTGTCAATCGCGAGGAGCCGGCCCGCATTTTCCGGGTGACCGCCGGTCTCATGCTCGCGAAACGTCAGCGATCGGAAGAGTGCCGTGCGTTCCCGCCCGGGTTGCTGATCAGGCGGCCGTGTCGTCATGGGCCGCCAGGCGCCGTTGCGGAACGATCAGCCGCGGGGTGCGGGCGATCGGGGTCACGGGCGCCACGGCCGCGTAGAAGAGCGCTCCGATGACGGGCACGGTCAGAATCAGCATGCACCAGAGGATTTTGTTGTCGCCACGCACGCGAGGGCGCCGCACGAGGTCACGCAGCGCCCACCCCATCAGACCATACTGGACAAAGGCCCAGAGGAGCACCGCGCAGATGAGCAAGAATGTCTTCAGATCCGGCACGTTAGCGCCCCGCGGGACCGAAACGCGCGATACGGTCACGAGCATTGTAGCCAGTCGAGCTTTTCCGGCAATGCGCCGCGCGGCTGCTAGACTCTGCCAGCCGTCACGCTGCGGAGAAAGAGGACTCCCGGATGGACGCCGAGGAACATGTCAGACACGTCCCTGGGGAAAGCGCGGCGACGATTGCCGCCGCGGCGGCGGCTCCTCCCGGAACAGACCTGCGTCGCTTTTACGCTTTTCAGGTCATCAACGATTTCAGCTTCACGGCAGGTATCTGGATTATCTTCTTGCAGAGCCGGGGTTTCTCACTCGCCGAGATCGGCCTGGCGGAGTCGGCCTTCCATCTCGCGCCGATCACTCTCGAGTTGCCATCGGGGTCGTTGGCCGACGTCCTCGGCCGCAAGTGGTCGATGGCCGCTGGTGCACTGCTCATGGCCGGCTCGACGGCGCTGATGTTTGTGGCGGACTCGCTCTGGCTCCTGCTCCCGGCCCTGTATCTCAACGGGGCGGCATATGCGTTCCGATCGGGGTCGCAGCAAGCATTTCTCTTTGACAGTCTCGACGACGAGCCGGCCGGCACCCGGTTCACGAGCCTCCTGGGGAGGCTCAACTCGGTCTCCTATGTCGCTATCGCGGCGACCACGGCGATCGGAGCGTCACTCGCGGAGCGCGACTACGCGTTGCCATTCGGACTGGGCGCCGGCGCGGGCCTGGCCGCGGCGTTCCTGGCCGCCGGTCTCAAGGAGCCACAACGTCCCGCGGTGGGGCGGGGGATGGGGGGCACTATCGCCGAGGCGCTGCGCATCGTCCGCGGCAACCGGCAGCTTCTAGCTCTCATCGTCTTTGCCGCCACCCTCTGGACTGTCTCCGCGCTGGTGCATCTCTACGCGCAAGCCGTGCTGGCCGAGCGCGGGTTGGCACCATCGCAGATTGGTTTCGTGCTTGGCGCAACTCTGTTCACCACTGCGATCGGAGCATGGCTGTCCGGGCGGTTGGCGAGTCTGCGCCCCTTCCGGTTCTGGACGGTGGCCGCGACCGGGGTCATTGCGGGGTCGGGCCTGCTCATGGGTGGGGCTCCCGTACCTGTTGCCGTGCTGGGGCTGATCATCGCCGAGCTCTTTGCCGGAGCGTTCGAGCCGATGATCGCGCAGCGCGTGAACATGGCCATCACTTCTCCGCAACGGGCGACGATTCTCTCGGTCGAGGGCTTTCTCTACTCGGTGACGATGATCTGGGCCTTCCCGTTGTTCGGCTGGACCGCGGAGCGTTACGGCTGGCTACCCGCCTACGGAGTCGCCGGGGGTGTGGTGGTAGTGCTGCTCGGCGCGTTCCTGGTTCTCGGAGGAGGCCGGCCGATGGGGCCGGGGCGCAGGTGAGTCAAAGTCCACATCAGTCGTTTGTGCCCCAGGTCGGTTGCTTCAATCCAAAAAAGCCGTCGTAATCGGACGGAGAGGGAGAGCGCCAGCCCGCGAGCAGCGCTTCGGGAAGGTCGTAGACCTCGATGCCGATTGGCTTGCAGGTTGGGAGGGGGTCGCCAGCTCCAGGTCCCCAGAGCGGCACCGAGAGGTCTCCACCGGGACAGGTCGAGACGGCGCAGAGGAGATCGATCTCGGCCAAGAACTCGAAATAATCGCCCTTTCTGGCCGGGCTGGCTTTCATGAAGTAGCGGTCATCTTCGTCGAGTCCGGTGACCTGAAAGATATTGAGGACGTCATGGACGTCCGACTCGTTGAGGTGCCAGGGCAGCACGGCGCGCGTCAAGTTGGAGTGGCAGTTGTAATCAAATGTCTCGTCCATGAGGAGCTTGGTCACGTAGGGGTCGCAGCGCGAACCAAGGAGATCGTGGCAGCGCCCGCCGTCCTCGTCTTCCCCGTACTGGATGGTCTCCCGAGTGATCGTCAACATCGGACGCAGGTAGGGGAGGACCGACCAGAGCCGGTTGAAGCTGGTGAGGTGGCTGCTCTCCAGTTGGCGGGTGCGGGACGCCCAGAAGCGCTCTCGAGGGTTGTGCAGGTTCCAGGCGTTGAAATCGACGACCTGAGGGCCCTCAACCGCCACCACCCGGCAGACCTGCCCGGCCCTTACCGGCCAGGCGTATCCGGACCGGATCGGCACGATGTGCTGGTGAGTCAACGTCCGGCCATCGGTCTCGTTCGCGATCCGGTCGTAGAACGGGCGGTCGACGGCGATTATCGTCGGCTCTGCCGGCAAGTACGTCCACGGGCGACCAACCACGGTCGAGATCTCCTTTCACGGTACACCGCGAGAATACCAACGCTATTGATTTGTGGCGCTTTCCGGAGGTTCGGAACTACGCTATCTCCTGCCCGCCACCTTACGTCACCCACTTCCAGGGAGATTCCGTATGCTCCGCGCCTTTCGCCTGATATTCGCGTTACTCTGCGCCACTATGGTCAGTGGCGTTCCCGGCGTGCTGGCAGCGCAGGCTCCAACACCCGCTCCACTCCCCGCGCCGCCCGTCGCCCGCGCGGCCCACGGATCATTGCGCGCCGCTATGGACCCATCTGTCCCACCGGGCAAGGATTTCTATCGATACGCCACCGGTCACTGGCAAGACACGACGAGGATTCCGGCCGACCGCGCCGCCTTTGGCATCAGCGACGAGATCGACGAGCTCACCACTGACCAACTCCTCGGGTTGCTCTATCGCCTCTCTGCCTCGGATACCCTCACGGAAGGCTCCGACGAGTGGAAAGCAGTCCAGCTCTTCGCCCAAGGGATCGACTATGACACCCGCAATGCCCAGGGCATCGATCCGATCGCCGGCGACCTTGCCAGAATCGAGGCGATTTCGACGCTTGATGAACTCTATGCCTTTCTGCGCGAGGGCGTACTGACGACCAACGCCTCGGGGCTCTATGGTGTCTCACCTGGGGTCGATCTCCAGGACAGCTCGATCTACACCCTCTGGTACGGTGGCCCGGCCCTTGGCCTGCCCAATCGTGACTATTACTGGGAGGATGACGCGGCCAACGAGCCGATCCGCGAGGCCTACCGCGCGACGAGTGCCAAGCTGCTCGGCTTCGCCGGCTACGACGAAGCCGAAGCAACCGCCGTGGCGCAGCGTGTTTATGACTTCGAGAAGCGACTGGCCGAACCCCTTCTGCGGCCCGCCGACGCCAATGATCCGGCCAACTACTACCATCCTCGGCCTGTGGCCGATCTGATCGCGGCCAATCCCGACTTCGACTGGCCGGCGTTCCTCGAGATTCTCGGAGTCGCCGATCAGGAAACCGTCGTCGTCACCCAGGAAGCGTATCTGGACGCCATCGATGACATGGTCAACTCCACCGATCTGGAAACGATCAAGGAGTACTTGACGCTTCAGGTGCTCTGGAATACCGCGTCAGCGCTGACCAAGGAGATGGACGACACCGCCTTCTCCTTCTATGGCACGACCCTCTATGGCGTCGAGGAGCAGAGTCCCGACGATGAGCAGGCGCTGGGCGCGGTAAATGGTGCGCTCGGCGAAGCTCTTGGCAAGCTCTACGTCGAGGAGTATTTCCCGCCGGAGGCGAAGGCCCAGATCGAGGAGCTCGTCGATCACATCAAGGCGGCCACGCGTGCGCGCATCGAAAAGCTTGATTGGATGTCGCCGGAAACTAAGACCGAGGCTCTGGCGAAGCTCGACACCATGCGCGTCAAAGTTGGCTATCCCGACAAGTGGCGGACGTACGAGAATGTCACGATCGGTGATTCCTACGTCGAGTCGGTGCTCAGCGCGAACATCGCCGAGTACAAGCGGGACCTCGCCCGCGTTGGTGGGCCGGTCGATCGCGACGAGTGGGGGATGCTGCCGCAAACGGTCAACGCCTACTACTCGCCCACGAACAATGAGATCGTATTTCCGGCTGCGATCCTGCAACCACCCTTGTTCGACTATCAAGCCGATCTTGCGTACAACTACGGCGGCATCGGCGGCACTATCGGGCATGAGATTACGCATGCGTTCGACCAGAGCGGTTCGAAGTTTGATGCCAATGGCAACCTGGTCAATTGGTGGACACCGGAGGACACTGAGCGGTTCACCGCGCTCACGGATCAAGTCGTCGCTCAGTACGACGAGGTGGAAGTTCTTCCTGCTCTCTTCGTCGATGGCGAGTTGACCATCGGTGAGAACATCGCGGACATGGGCGGATTGCAGATCGCCCATGACGCACTGCAGGCCGCGCTTGCCGAAGAGGGCGACCCGGGACCAATCGAGGGGCTCACCCAGGACCAGCGCTTCTTCCTCGCCCACGCGTATCGATGGGCTGAGAAGGCCCGCGATGAGTTCCTGGCAACACTGGTCAATACCGACCGTCACGCCCCGGCAGAGGTTCGTGCGGTGCAGCCGGCGCGCAATATGGACGAGTTCTTCGAGGCGTTCGACATCGAGCCGGGAGATCCTATGTATCTCCCACCGGAGCAGCGCATCGTCATCTGGTAGATACGTTGCCGCCGACTACGACAGTCGCGATCGCCCAGCGTCGGGGCCGACGCTGGGCGATCTGCATATTTCCAGCCAACCAGTCAGCTGACCGCACTCCTCTGAGCGAGTACCACGGCCGGCATCCCCCGGACGGGAGTCTGGTGTTTGTTATGGAAGGCTGCAAAGATGGCAAAGGCTACGAGTGGCAGGGAGGTATCCTGTCGATCAGCCAAAGGAGAAGAAGCGGGGGTCGAGTGAGATCGAGGTATGGGCGAAGGGGAGAAACCGAACGGTCGCGGTGGTGTAGTCCAGTGGGACATCAAACATGACCCAGCCGTCGCGCTGCGCGCCGGGGTAATAGCCACCCGCAACGTCAGGTCGGGGCGGGGTCAGCGTGACGACGTCGAGTAGAGGATTGCCGGCCTCGTCGACGAGGACGAAAGCGTTCGCCGGGAAGTACGCCAGCTCACCCCCGGCCGCCACATTCTGGATCCGGAAGCGCAGCGCGATCCATATCGACCCGTCCGCCCCGGTCGCATCTCCGACACCCAGTGCCCCCGTACGATAGTCGACGAGGTCGAACGCGGCCTCACTGGTGACGACATCCAGCAGCTCGACCGACCATTGATCAGTCACCGCCACTTCGCCCAGGCCGAGGGCGGAGGCGGAGTCGGTTCCGGCGTCGTTGGGCGCCGCTATCCGTTGGGCAAGATCAGGGATCTGGGCGCCTTCCTGAAGGGCCATGACCCGGTCGGCCCAGTAGCCGCTGAGCTCCAGGCTATCGAAGATCAACAGAAGCGAGCTTTCTTCGATGGGAATCCCGAACGTCACCCACCCTTCGCTCGACTCACCCGGGTTCAGCGTCACGTCCAGCGCTGGTTCAGGAGGCTGCGCACCCAAAAAACGCCACACCAGACCCGAATCGCCGGTCACGGCAAAATCATCATTGTCGAGTTGGAGAGGCTGGCTCCCGGTATTGCGAGCCGAGAGATTGACGGCGACGTAGGTGAACCCGTCCCGCGGCTCGACATTCGTGGGTGAAGCTGCCAGCACGGACGCGACGGCCTCCGGTCCGCTGAGGACGTCAAGCACCTTAAGCTCGATCGGACCCGCCTGCACCGGTCCCCCAAAAGGACCTGGATCGGCGCGAGTGAGACCGATCGATGAAGCGACCGCTGGCGTCCCTTCCTGAGCTTTGGCGACTACGACTGGCTGGCTCAATCCTAGCCCGATGGCGATTGCTGTCCCGATCGCGGCGCGGATCAGGCGCGGAACCTTAGGCAACGCCCGACCAGTCCGGGCCCGGGTAGTCCCTGGAAGATGTGGCGAGATGGCGAGAAGGGCAGGCACGAGTCTGGACATACCGGCGATTGTAGAGGCGTGAGAGGCGGACGTGCAGGAACGACGAACGGGAGATCAGACGGCAATCGTCGTCCAGGTCGTGGCAGTCGCCTGCTGGAGGCTGTGTTCGGCGCGGCGCAGCGACGGCGCCGCGTCATTGACCGTGCCGTACAGATCGTCACCCCATTCACCCCAGCCGTCGATGACACGCCAGCCATACTCCAGCAACAGATTTTCCAGCTCCCAAGGCAGCAGATAGTTGTTCCCAGGGTCGCCGCCGGGGAGATGGCGCATCCACGAGGCGCGGTAGATCGGGGAGAGTGCTCCAGGCACGCTCGCAAGCAGCCTGCCTCCAGGTCTCAGCACGCGCCGTAACTCGCGTAGCGCTCCCGGCACGTCCGGAACGAACTGAAGGAGCGCCCGAGCATGGATCGCATCGAACACGGCGAGCGGATCGGTGAGCCGCGTCACATCTCCCGTGCGCCACTCGATTTCCTGACCTCTTGCGCTGGCATGATTGCGAGCGAGGCGGATCATCTCGGGAGCGAGATCGATTGCTGTCACCCGCGCGCCGCGCTCAGCAAGCGCGATGGCCCACTGGCCAGTGCCGCAGCCGGCGTCAAGAACGTGCGCATCCCGGCGTAGCCGCAACGCGTCCCAGATGCGATCGAGCTCCGCACTGCGATCCGGCGCCAGTGCATTGACCTCGGCCCGGGCGTCCCAGCGCTCGGCGCGGGCATCCCAGGCGGCACGCGAGCGCTGAAGCCAGCTGGCATGATCATCTTGCATACGGACGGGATCGACATCGACCGGTGGCGAAAGGCGTTCGCGGCCCGAAAATTGCGATCCGTCGGGGGCCATGGGAACTCCTGCGCTCGAGCGCCAGCGCCGAGGTGTCGGGCGCAAGCGCCATCCGGACGGTTGTAGCGCGCCGCACGTGCGAGGATTGATTGGCGAAATCCGTACTAGGCTTGCCTGAGCGCGGCGCGAAGGCGACGGACATACCCGTTCGTGGGAGAGACGTGTGAAGACGACTCGACTCCTGCTCCTTCTGGGAGCGGTTGTGGCGCTGGCTGTCTTGGCAGCCTGCGCGCCAATGCAGGATACGCCGCCGGCACCAACGCCACCACCGACCCCGACCGCGGTGCCGGTTACGGTCAATCTGGAGGACGTTGGAGCGGTAGTCGTCGCCAGCCCCACTTCTGGTTCAAGCGACCCGGACCGAATCTACGTCGTCACCTTTGATGCCTCGCAAATCGTCGAGCGGGTGATGCCCGCAGTCGTCACGGTGATCAACGAACAGCGGTTTGATGAGGGGATATTCGGCGAGACCGAAGTCGAGGCGGGGCGCGGAACAGGGTTCATCATCGACGGCTCCGGCAACATCGTGACCAACCAGCACGTCGTGAGTGGCGGCACCGGGTTTCAAGTGATCCTCGCCGATGGCGAGAAGCGGAATGCCACCCTGGTCGGATCCGATCCATTGAGCGATCTCGCGGTTGTGCGTATGGATGGGCCACCGCCGTCGACGGTCACGTTCGGTGATTCGGATACCTTGCAACAGGGGCAGCCGGTGCTGGCTATCGGGTCGCCTCTTGGGGCGTTCACCGGAACCGTCACCAGCGGTGTCGTCAGCGCGCTCAACCGCGATTTCCCCGCCAGCGCCGCGATGACCGGCGAGGGTATCTACACCGATCTCATCCAGCACGACGCGGCGATCAACCCGGGCAACTCGGGTGGTCCATTGTTCGACCTAGCAGGCCGGGTGATCGGGGTGAACACGCTCGGCATCCCCCAATCCGGGGTCACGCCGGTGCAGGGGTTGTTCTTCGCCATTCCGGCCAACCACGTCGCCGATATCGCCAGCCAGCTCATTGAGACCGGGCAGGTGTCTTATCCATACATTGGTATCGAGTACCAAGCGATCTCGCCTGATCTGGCTGCTCAGAACGATCTTCCGGTTGACTATGGCGCCTACGTCCTGGCGACTGTCCAGGGAGGTCCAGCGGAGCAGGCGGGAATCGAGCGAGGCGACATCATCCTCGGCATTGGCGACCAGCGTATCCAGGGCCAGACGACGTTCACCGAGGCGCTGTTCGCGCAGTCGCCCGGAGACACCGTCACCGTGACGGTTCTGCGCGGCAATGAAGAGCTCCAGTTCGAGGTCACGCTGGCGGGGCGACAGGTCAGCTGACGACGCCGTCATCCCATCAGGCATCAATACCTGCCCGGGTCGAGAACCGTTGTCGTCAGTTCGGCGACGGAGATCCGAGCAGGCCGACGATCTTCTCCAAGTGGGCGCTGTCGCTCGTCAGCAGATCCCTGGTCGCCTCCCGGACGGTTGTCGGTCCATGCTCGCGGTCATCCCAGATTTCCGGAGCCATACCCCGCAACATGGCGAGTGTCGACTCTCGCGCGGTGCCGAATTGGGAGATCACCTCCACTGTCGTGTCATCAGGTGAGGGAATCTCGATCAGCATGGTCTCACCCTTGTCGCCGAATGCGCCGGAGAGCGCACCGCCGGTGAGGCGATCTTTGAGCGCCTGAGAGAAGCGCAACTCGTGGTCGCGCATCGCGAGGACGACGTCGCGTACCGAGTCCCCCGCTCGGCCGAGGGTCAACCGCTCGTCGGGGAGCGGCCGCACCTTGAGGTTGAGCTCGCGATAGGTCGCGATCAGACCGTTGAAAAGCTCTTGCTCGCTCATGTCTCACCCCTGTCTACCGCCACGCCCGTATGGGTCGTCTGACCGCGCCGAATCAAGCGCTGGGGCGCATTCTGGCGCGGCATCCTACCACCCGCGGATTGACCCGCCAATAACTCACCTTGGTAGTCGTCCGGCCCAGGCGCCAGTGCTAGACTCCCGCCAATAGTCTCGCTTGCGGGAAGGTGCGTTCCGAGAACGCCGCACTTCCCGGCCCACCGTCACGGAGCGAAGCAATCACGTATGGATGGCAAATTCCCACCCCGCGACCGGGTGAACGTCAGCACGCCGATGCGCTGCCCGATCTGTGATCGCGAGCTCGAGGAGACATTGGTGCGAGACATCGGCGGCGTTACGGCCGATCTCTTCTGGCAGTTGCACGCCGGGCGCTGTCCTGAGCACGGCTGGTTCCAGACCGAAGTGATCTCCCGGCCCCCGCGCGAAATCTTCGCCGTCAACAAGCCTTTTGGCACGGCGCGGCGCGTGGTGGTCGATGGTCGCGAGGTGTTCTCTTTCCCGACGGTCTGGAATAGCGTGCCGCGGGAGATGCAACGCGCCAGGGTCGACCCGTTGGATGCACGCTACTGGCAGATCGACCGCTCCGATAGCGAGCACGAGGTCTACTAGCACTCACCTCGCCGGATCGTTGGACGATTCTGGATTGACCCGTGCTGTGGTGAGAGGGCAAGGGTGAGGTTGTGAGCATCGACGCGAGAGATCCGGCTCACCCGCAGTGGCTGGCATCGTCACGGCCCCCGGCGCCCGTGAAGGAGGAGCCGCCGGCGAAGCCCGCGCCGAGCGATCGGCGCATCGGCCTGAACCCTATCACGCTGCTCCTGGTCCTGATCGTCGGCTACTTGCTGATCCAGATCCAGTTCGTCCTGGTGCTGGTCCTGCTGTCGCTCGTGTTCGCGACCGTGATTCAGACCCCGGTCGACGCGCTGGAGCGGCGGCACATTCCGCGGCCCCTGGCGATCCTGCTCATCTATGTCGCAATCATCGGCGCGTTTACCGTGCTGTTCATGCTCCTCTCTCCCGTCATTCGAGAGCAAGCCACGGCGTTCCGCGAACAGGCGCCGCAATCACTCACCGAGTTGCGTCGCGCCTGGCAGGAGAGTGGGAACGCGCTCCTCGCTGGTCCCGGCCAGCAGCTGCTTGGTCGTGGTATCGCCTTCGTCGAGAATCCCAATCAGTCTCAGGGAGTCAGTGTGCCGCAGGGCGCCGCGCTGGGCCTGCTCACGGGACTCGGGGGTGGGATCGTCGGCCTGATAACGGTCCTCATCATCTCCTTCTACTATTTGATGGAGAAATCGTGGATTCGGCGAATCGTGCTGCTCGACTCCGCTCCGGAGACGCGCATCCGGGTCAGTCGCATTTGGGACGAGGTCGAACAGAAGGTCGGAGACTGGTTGCGCGGGCAGTTGACCCTTTGCCTGGTCATTGGCGTCATGGCCACGATCGGCTACGGGTTACTGGGTATCCAGTTCTGGCCGCTCCTCGGGTTGTGGGCCGGGATTACCGAGATCATTCCGATTCTGGGTCCGTGGTTGGGAGGCATCCCCGCAGTCATCATCGCCCTGACTCAGGGGTGGGAGAAGGCGCTCCTCGTCATCGGCTTCGTCGTCTTGCTTCAGCTCACGGAGAATGCGGTCCTCGTGCCGCGTGTCATGCGCGGCGCCGTCGGCTTGACGCCACTGACCGTGTTCATCGCGATTCTCGCCGGGACGGAGTTTGCTGGGATCCCCGGGGCGTTGCTGGCGATCCCGATTGCGGCCGTGATCCAAGTCTTGCTGTCGCACTACACCGAGGCGCGGCGAGAAGCGAAGCTGGCGGGACTATCGGCGCTACCGGGCTGGCGGTGGATGCGCGGCTCGGTCTCGCCGCCGGCGTTCTCGCCCTTGGCTCCGGAAACAAGCAGTGACGGCGGTCCCACGGTATCGCCGGAGACCACGAATGGCGGACCAGGGTGGAGCGCCGATGTACTCTCGCGCACTGCCACTAGAGACGAGGGTCCGGGTCCGAGCGGGAGCAGCCACCCTTGACGACGGCTGCTGGGAGACCGGGTGTGAAGCGCCGGTAGGGGAGGCTGCTTTGGATACGACATCGGGCCATGTCGCCCGGAACCGGGAGCAACTCGAGCGTCTGCGGCGGCTCGTCGCGCGACTGAGTGACGACGACCTGAGACGCGAACTGCCAAACGGTTGGACAATTGCCGACACGCTGGCCCATCTCGCCTTTTACGACCGTCGGGCGCAGATTCTCCTGGAGCGGTTTGCGCACGAAGGCGTCTTTGCGTCCCCCTACGATTATGAGACGATCAACACTGCCCTGCCGCACCTGACACGCAGAATTCCGCCGCGAGAAATCGCCACCGAGGTTCTCGAGGCGGCAGAGGCGGCGGACCGAGCTGCGGCAGCCACGCCGCCGACCCTGGTCGAGGAGATTCGCGCCTTGAACCAGGTGAAATTGGAGCGGGCCGAGCATCGCCGAAACCATCTCGACGACATCGAGGCGCTGCTGCAGCCGACCTGATCGGCGACAG
>DASUQU010000110.1:0-3379 GCA_036280495.1 Thermomicrobiales bacterium
GTCTTCACGATGCTCGATCGCGACATCGTGACGCTCTACCCGAAGGTCGCCGGCGAGCTTCGGGCCATCAGCCTGCGGCCCGGCCGCAAGGAAGGCGACTTTGACGTCACCATCGAAAAGGACTTCCTCTCGGCCGTGCAGGATGCCCTCGGCGTGAAGAAGCTGACCGTCGTCGAAACGGGAGGCGACAAGTACCAGCAAGAGCGAGAGCAATGGGACGATGCCAACAACACGGTTGCCATCGAGCCGGGCGTGGTCGTGGCGTACGAGCGAAACACCTACACGATCGAAAAGATGCGGAACGCCGGAGTCGAGGTGATCCCGATTCGCGGTTTCGAGCTCGGTAAAGGCCGCGGCGGCGGCCACTGCATGACCTGCCCGGTTGAGAGAGACCCAATCTAGCGGGGAGTGGGCGGCGATGCGCTATGTCGTTGGCATTATCGCGGCGCTCGGGATTTTGCTCCTCCTGGCCTACGGCGGCGAGAGCGACGTCTCCGGGCGAGAGCGGGAGGGGTTCGAAGAGGGCCCGGCGCAGGCATTAGTCGCGGCGCCTGCGGTCGACCCCGCCCCGGTGATCACGATCGTCGAGGAGCAAGGTCAGGACCGGCTGCCCGCGGAAACGCTGGCGCAGCTCACTGAGGTGCGTGACCTGCTCACCGGCGCCGCGGGTCAATCGCCCGAGCAAGCGCAACCGGCGCTCGAGCAGGCGCACGAACGGCTCGATTCGGCCTTGAGCCAGGTCGAGACGGCCGTCGATGAGGCGCCCGACCGAGTCGCCAAGATTCGGCTCCTGCACGTGCAGCGATTGCTGCAGGCCATCCAGTCGTCAATCGAAGCGAGACTCGAGGCGGGATAACGGGTGGTTGGTCGCCGCTGATCCGGCGCATAGGGGGTGTCAGGAATGTCAACAGTCGCTCCAGGAGAGGTGAGCGAATCGCCTGTGCCGCCACCGGCCACGGTCGAGGGCGGGCCGAAGCGGTCTTTCACGCTGCCGAGCGCGTACACGATCCTCTTCATCCTGATTCTGCTCACGGCGGCGGCGACCTATATCATCCCGGCCGGCACGTATGAGTACAACGCGGACGGTGAACCGATTCCCGGCACGTACCATCAGATCGAGCACGACCCACAGAAGATCCTGCTCGATTCGATCAAGGCGCCGATCAACGGGTTGTACGGGATCGAAGACGAGACGGGGAACATCAGCTTCTGGAACTACGGTGAGCTGTTCGGCGCTATCGACGTCGCCCTGTTCATCATCATCATCGGCGGCTTCCTCGGCGTGACGATGAAGACCGGCGCCATCAACGCCGGCATCGCCCGCGTCGTGAGCAGCATGGCCGGCCGGGAGCGGTTGATGATCCCGATCTTGATGATCATCTTCGCCCTCGGCGGCACCACCTACGGCATGGCCGAAGAGACGCTCGCGTTCTACCCTTTGATCGTGACGGTGATGATCGCCGCCGGGTACGATGCCCTCGTCGGCGCCTCCGTACTCCTCCTCGGCGCAGGCATCGGCGTGCTGGGTTCGACGATCAACCCGTTCGCCACCGGCATCGCCTCCGGGTTCGCTGGAGTCTCGATCGCCGAGGGGATCGTGCTCCGGCTCTTCGTGCTGATTGTCGGGCTCATCATCGGCATCATCTTTGTCATGCGCTACGCCGAGCGAGTGCGCACCGATCCGTCGAAGTCGCTCGTCTACGCTCAGAAGGCGGAGAACGAGGCGCGCTTCCTGTCCGGTCAGCAAGCCGGAGCGGAGTTCGGGCAATTCACGGGGCGCCACAAAGTTGTCCTCGCGCTCTTCTTCCTCGCCTTCGTGGCCATGGTCTACGGCGTAATCCCCTGGGAGGACCTCGGCATCGCGGTGCCGACGTTGTGGTGGTGGTTCCCGGAGATGACGGCCTCGTTTCTCCTTTTCGCCATACTCGTTGGCATCGCCGGCGGGCTCTCTGAGTCGGACCTGACCGGCTCGTTCGTCGACGGCGCGCGGGACCTGCTCGGCGTGGCGCTCATCATCGGCATTGCCCGCGGCATCACCGTAATCATGAACAACGGGAAGATTACCGACACGGTGCTCAATTGGGCGGAAGGCCTCGTCACCGACACGACCGGCGCCCGCTTCGTGCTCATCCTCTTCCTGCTCTTCATCCCACTCTCGTTCTTGATCCCCTCCAGCTCCGGGTTGGCGACAGTTGCCATGCCGATCATGGTCCCGCTCGCGGCGTTCGCTGGTGTCGCTGGAGAACTCGTCGTAAGCGCCTTCCAGTTCGGCAGTGGTCTGGTGGCGCTGATCACTCCGACGTCAGCCGTGGTGATGGGTGGTCTGGCCATTGCCCGGGTTGGCTACGGCACCTGGTGGCGGTTCTCTTTGCCGATCCTGCTCATCTTGGGGGCCCTCTCCGTGGTTGGCCTCGCGATCGCCTCGGCGATGTAGCCCTCGCGGGCGACCGAGGCACGACATACGAAAGGAGATCGAGAACCACCACCATGACACTCTGGTCGCCGGCCGTCTCGCTAACGAGCGTCGTGCGGCGCCACTGGTCGGGAGGCCACCCAACTGTTCTGGAGTTCGGACCACTCGTCACTGCATGAACGGAATCAAGGTATCAAGAAGGAGAACTGATCGATGGCTGTCAGTACCGCCGCAAATCTCAAGGGAGCCGACCTCCTGGACGTCGGACTTCTCACGAAGGAGCAGTTCATCGCGCTCCTCGATCTCGCCGCCGAGCTGAAGGCCGCGAAACGCAATGGGACGGAGGAACAGCAGCTCAAACAAAAGGAGATCGTCCTGATCTTCGAGAAGACCTCCACCCGTACCCGCTGCGCGTTCGAGGTGGCAGCCTACGACCAGGGCGCGCACGTGACCTACCTCGGACCCGAGGGGTCACAAATCGGCCACAAGGAATCGATGAAGGACACCGCCCGCGTGCTCGGGCGGATGTACGACGCGATCGAGTACCGCGGCTTCTCGCAAGACCTGGTCGAGATCCTGGCCAAGAATGCCGGCGTCCCGGTCTACAACGGTCTGACTGACGAGTTCCACCCGACGCAAATGCTGGCCGATACCCTGACCATGCGAGAGCATTCGAACAAACCGCTCGAGCAGATCGCGTTCGCCTTCTTGGGCGATGCCCACAGCAACATGGGTCGCTCGCTGCTCGAGACGGGCGCAATGCTCGGCATGGACGTGCGCATCGTGGCCCCGAAGGAGGTCTGGCCGGCTGACGAGTTCATCGCCAAGCATCGCGAGCGCGCGGCCCAGACCGGTGCCCGCGTCACCGTTACCGAAGATGTCGACGAGGGTGTCCGTGGCGCCGACTTCCTCCACACGGATGTCTGGGTCTCGATGGGAGAGCCGCACGAGGTGTGGCAGGAACGC
>DASUQU010000111.1:0-2611 GCA_036280495.1 Thermomicrobiales bacterium
GCCTGGTGGAGCGCGGAATTCGCGGCCCGCGGTCTAGCCTACACCTCACCGCGGCTCGACCTGGTGTCCGAGCCGGAAACGGAAATCTGCGACTTCATCGACGTTTTTTACACACCGGCCGGCTACTGTTCGCCAAATCAGACGATCTTCGTCTCGACCGGCTTCGTCTCGCCTGATAATGTGGCGGCGCTGTTGCCACTCATCAGCCATGAGTGGGGTCACCACATCCAGAACCTGACTGACACCGGCGCGTACACGCCGCTCGAGCAAGAGCTGCAGGCCGACTGCTTCGCCGGGGCCTTCATTGCCTTCGCGGCCGAATCAGACTGGATCAGCCCGGTGGTCGCCGCAATGGCCCTGCAATTGACGCAGTCCGCCGGGGATGTCTGGTGGGAAGGGACGTTCGACGAGTCCATCCACGGCACGAAGGCAGATCGGGCCATCGCCTTCATGGCCGGGCAGACCGGCGGCCTGGAGGCGTGCGGTCTCTAGTCCTCCGCGCTACGCCTTGTGGCAACAGAAACGCCCCGCGGGTTGATTCCCGCGAGGCGCTTTCGTTAGGACTGCGTTCGAGCGGCTAGGCGCGCCCCTGAACCGCCCGCAAGATGAAGAGCAGGATGAGCGCGCCGATGACGGCGGCGATGAAGCTGCCAATGCTCCAACCGAGGGTAAACGTGCCACCACCGAACAGCAATCCGAAGATTAGGCCGCCGATGAACGCGCCGATGATGCCGACGATGATGTTGCCCAGCCAACCCTGCCGGGCGTTGTCTCCGGAGATCATGCTCGCCACCCAACCGGCGAGCGCTCCGAAGACAATCCAGGAGATGATCCCGAAGCTACTGTTGACGTCCATCACTGCCCTCCCGACTCCGCGGCCGGACGTCCCGGCGTGCCCCTAGTGTAGCAGTGAAAAGCCGCTAGTGGTTCATTTCTCGCGCCCAACTTCAAGAGTGGTCAATTCAGGTGGCGGCGCAAGCCACTCCTCCGCCCAGGTCGACACCGCCGCGATCACTTCGCTGAGCGCCTGTCCCTTTTCCGTCAGCGCGTAGTCCACCCGAACCGGCGTCGAGGCGACGACGGTGCGCGTGACAATCCCCTCCGCCTCCAGCTCTTTCAGTCGCTCGGAGAGAAGCCGGTCACTCAATCCCGGCACGACTGAGGCGATATCGCTGAAGCGGGCTTCGCCCGAGAGCATCGCGCGCAGGATCGCGCCCGTCCATCGCCGGCCGATCAGTTCGATCGCATGGTGATAGCTAGGGCAGAAGGCGCTGAGATGGACGCCGCATTCATCACGTTCTTGATCGTTCATGGGAGCCATCTTCTCACCTCGGACCATCGTTCGCGACTATCATGGTTAGTTACTTGACAAAGGTAAGTTACTTACGATATAGTATAGCACGCCGCAGGAATTGAGGTCCGGTTCGTGCCTGGAGATGCCAGCACGGCTGGTAGACATTTCGTCCATAGTTGAGGAGAAGAGGGATGAGCACGACGCAAGCCACTACCGCGGATACGGCCACCAGAACGGTCTGGATGATCGATCCCAGCCATTCCGGTGCCGCGTTCACCGTGCGACACATGTTCACCAAGGTGCGCGGCCGCTTTACCGAGCTATCCGGCACGATCGAGACCGAGGGCGACAGCTTCACAGACGGCCAGGTTTCGGTCGAGATCAATGCCGATACCATCGACACCAACGACGCGCAACGCGACGCGCATCTGCGCACCAACGATTTCTTCGGCACCGGCGAGAACCCCACCATCACGTTTACGTCGACTTCGGTCACGCCCCGGAGCGACAACCACTTCATGGTGCACGGCGATCTCAAGATCCGCGGTGTCACCCGCCCGGTCACGCTGGAAGCCGAATACGAGGGCGGCGGCAAGACCCCATTTGGCACTGAGGTGGCGTCCTGGACCGCGCGGACCGAGATCGACCGCAAGGACTTCGACCTGACCTGGAACGCACCGCTCGAAGCCGGCGGCTTTCTCGTCGGCGACGACGTCAAGATCGAGCTCGATATCGAAGCGGTCAAGCAATCCTAACGAAGGTCATGGGGTCACGGGATGATCGGGTGATCGGAAGAACGAGAAACCATCTCCTATCACCCATCATCGCGAGCGAAGCGAGTAATCACCCCATCATCCATCACCCTCGCTCGTCCCAAACGCCTCGTCAAGGATCGCCCGAGCGGCGTCGAGCTCATCGCGGTTGACGGTGTGCCCCATTCCCCGATACAGGCGAACGTCAACCGCTGCTCCCAGCCGGTCCAACGCCCCGGCGGACTCCTCGACCCGTTCCTTTGGGATATGAGGATCGACATCGCTGCAGCCGAGGAAGACCGGTGTGCCGTCCAGGGAACCGGCGAAGTCGAACCGGATCCCCGGCGGGCCGATCAGTCCGCCGCTGAACCCGATCACCCCGGCGTACCGCCGCGCATTGCGCGCCGCGGCCTCCAGCGCAAGGCAGGCTCCTTGCGAGAAGCCCATCAGTGCGACGAGCTCAGGCGGGATGCGGTGCTCTCCCAGTTGCGCGATCAAATCGGCGACGACCCGCAATGCGGAGGACAGATAGGGTTCGTTTCGTTCCGTTGGTTCGAGAAAGCGG
>DASUQU010000112.1:0-6450 GCA_036280495.1 Thermomicrobiales bacterium
TCGCTCGTGCGGCGGAACCGGTACCCCGGGAATCTCGCCTGGACGGCCTCGATCATGGCGTCGATCCCTTCTCGCCCCTCACCCGCCATCAGCGGGTCGAGGTACCGCCCATCCTCCGTCCAGGTGCGCTCGATCAGCTCGCGCCGCCTGGCGGGATCAGTCTCGTTCCAGGTCGCGATGTAGCGGTCGACCACCTCGTGCACCTCTGGCATGACAACTCCTTTCTCTAAGGCTCGTACGTCGGGCTGCCTGCTGGCCCGGCGGTCACCATCGTGTCGGGCAATTCACCGTACGTCGATTACCTGGGAGGTCATTGCTCCACTCCGGGGAGCGGCCTATCGTCAGGGATGAGCGAAGTAGTCAGAGTGGGGAGGTTGCCGGAATGGACGTGACTCTCATCAGCGAAGCGCCGTGGCGGGTCTACCCGGCCGCCGCACTCGCTTTCTGCGGACTCGTGCTCCTGACGAAGGGGCTCTGGTTCGGCTTCACCGGAAGTAGGGGACTCCTGCATGAGCGGGACGCCCTCGGATGGATGCGCGGCTTTCGCCTGGCCGTCGTCGGCCTCTGCCTCGTCGGCATCGGGGTCGCCTGGGCCGAGCAAGTGTTATGGCTGTTCGTTGCATCCGCGGGCATCCTGGGCGAAGAGCTGCTGGAGACGAGCGTCATCATCGAGGTCCTCAAGCGTGCGCCGTCCGCTCGCCCCTCCCCGGCAATCTGAGCGAACCGCGGTCAGTAGAGCAATTGCTGGAAGCCTGCGGACCAGGTGCAGCGTAGCCTGAGGCGAAAGCGGCGCTGCGGGGAAGGCGGATACCCTGCTGAGCAGGTGCATGCAATCCTGTCAAAGCATCACGATCGGGGAGGTCGCCTATGCCTGACATTCCTAGTCCTGACACCCTGCACCCTGTCGCAGGACACCCGCGTGTCATCTTCCTCAAGACGCTCGTCTGCTCACCGAACATCGAGGTCGGCGACTACACCTACTATGATCACCCGGGTGATCCCGCCGCCTTCGAACGGGAGAACGTGCTCTATGCCTACGGTCCGGAGCGGTTGGTTATCGGGCGCTACTGTGCGTTGGCGACCGGAGTTCGTTTCCTGATGTCCGGCGCCAACCATCCGACCGTAGGCGTCTCCACCTTCCCCTTCGCCATCTTCGGTGGAGCGTGGTCCGAGCAGACACTCGACCTCGTGCGGGCGATCCCGAGCCGCGGCGACACCATCGTCGGTAACGATGTCTGGATCGGCTACGAAGCGGTGGTCATGCCGGGCGTCCGGATCGGCGACGGAGCGATCGTCGCCGCCGAAGCGGTGGTGGCCAGAGACGTCCCGCCCTACGGGGTCGTTGCCGGCAATCCGGCTCGCCTGGTGCGCACCCGCTTCAACGAGACCGACATCGACCGGTTGCTGCGGGCCGCGTGGTGGGACTGGCCTGTCGAGCTAGCGACCGAGCACGCCCGGATCATCATGGCGGGTCGACCGGCCGGGGTCGAGGCGATCGTCCGCGAGCACGGGCTACTGCGCCCAGTCGCCGAGACCGCCAGTGGCAACGGGTCGGCGGGACAGTCAGTGCCGTCCGGGCCGAGAGCGGGCCAAGCGTCAACGACGTGGCAGGAGGACCAAGGGCCCATGCGACCGGGTGGGAGTGTCTGAGGTGCCGGACGAAGCCGTGTTGACGAGCGGGGTGGCGCCGGTCGGGCGAACGCGGCTCGCCTCGGAGCTGCGCGCACTCGGGCTGGAGCCAGGCAGCGTGCTGATGGTCCACGCGCGGGTGAGCGCGCTCGGCTGGGTGGTGGGAGGCACCGGCGCCGTCGTCCATGCCCTGCTCGACGCGATTGGACCAGATGGCACACTGATGGCCTACGCCGGCTGGGAGGATGACCCGTACGGTATGGCCACCTGGCCCGAGGCGTGGCAGACGGTCTACGAAGCGGATTTGCCGCCGTTCGACCCGCGCACCGCCGAGGCCGTGCACGCCAATGGCCGGCTACCGGAGCGTATCCGGACCTGGCCCGGGGCGATGCGCAGCCGCCAACCGGAGGCGGGCATCGTCGCACTCGGCCGCCGGGCCGCCTGGATCGTCGCCGAGCACCCCCTGGACGACGCCTACGGAGCCGGTTCGCCCCTCGCCAAGCTAGTCGAGGCCGACGGCCAGGTGCTGGCGCTCGGCGCCCCCCTCTCCACGCTGACGCTGCTGCACCATGCCGAGGCGACCGCGCGGGTGGGCGGCAAGCGCCGAGTCGTCTACCGCATGCCGCTCCTGGTGGACGGCCGGACGGTCTGGCGAGAGTTCCGGGACATCGACACGGCCGAGGGCGCCCTCCCCTACGAGCTGGTGGCCGACGAGATCGCCGCAACACCGGGGATCGGGTCCGATGGAGACGCCTTCGAGGCGATCGCCAGGCAAACGCTCGCTGCCGGGATCGGAACCGAAGGTCGAGTCGGTGCTGCCACCAGCGTCCTGTTCCCGGCGAGGGCGCTCCACCGGTTCGCCGAGGCCTGGCTGGAGGCGCGGTTCGGCGATGGCCGCTCGACGAAAAATGGCTAGGCGCTGCTATTGGGGGCCGTCACCGACCTGGTTTGGGGGAACGGTCGGGTCGTCCGCAATGCGACGCAGTATCTCGCCCGTCGCCTCGTCGGCCGGGAAAAAGGCCTCGATCGCTAGTTCCGACAAGGTGACGTCGACCGGCGTGCCGAAGATGGTGATCGTGCTGAAAAGTGCCAGCATCCCCCAGGCGGTTCGCAGCCGCAGCGGCACCACGATCCCCGATTCGTAGAGATCCCGAAGCGGGGCATCGGTCCCGTCATCCGGCGCGGGGTACCCGGCGAGCTCGGCCAGGAGCTCGTCGAGCACGGGTTCGGCTGAGCTCTCGACTTGTTGCCGGAGCCGGTGGAGGATGTGCGCCCGCCACTGGCCGAGGTTGGCGATTCGCGGGGCCAGTCCATCGGGGTGCAGGCTCAGTCGCAGGATGTTGATCGGCGACTCGAGCAGTTTCGGGGCCACCCCGGTCAGGAGCGGCCAGGCAACGTCGTTCGTCGCGACGAGCGTCCAGTGCCGGTCGACGGCGTGGGCGGGGTAGGGCTTGTGCGCGGCCAGCACGCGGTCCACCGCCTGGCGCGCGGCCTGGAGAGCCGGATCGTCGAGCGGGTGCTCCGGAAAGGCGGGGGCGTAACCGGCTGCCAGGAGTAGACGGTTCCGCTCCCGCAGGGGCACGTCCAGGCGCTCCATCAAGCGCAGCAGCATCTCCCGGCTCGGCCGCGACCGCCCTGTCTCCAGGAAACTGAGATGGCGTGTTGAAACCTCGGCGTCGAGGGCCAGGGAGAGCTGGCTCAGACGGCGCCGCTCCCGCCACTTGCGCAGGAGATCGCCGATCGGTTGCGTTGGGGGTGCCATTACCATCGTCGTCATGACTAGACCATAACGCGACCCGATCTTGGGAACAACGTGCCGCTAGGTAGTGGAGTACCCAATAAAGGAGCGCGACATAACAATACCCAACGAGAGATTATTCTCATAGGAGTCGCCGTGTTGGTGAGCAGGCGCTTGGTGGCGGTTCCCGGAGTGGAGGACTCAATGACTTCGACCCAGCCCGAGGTGAACTCGCTGTTAGATAGTTGGTCGGAGGCTATTCGAACAAAGGATATTGACCGCCTCATGTCTCTGTATGCTCCCGACATTGTCTATTTCGATGTTGTCCCCCCGCTCCGCTACACCGGATCTGCCGCGGTGCGGCGGAATTTCTTGCGATGGTTTGATGCCTGGCAGAGCGCCATCGGCCAGGAAACCCGCGACGTCCATATCGTGGCGAGCGGGGATATTGCAGTCGCGCATATGCTGATCCGCGCCAGCGGAACCCTGAAGAACGGGCGCGAGGTCGGCTACTGGGTGCGTGCCACCGTCTGCTGCCAGCGCTCAGAAGATCGGTGGGTGATCAGGCACGAACATGTCTCCCTGCCCGTGGATATGGCCAGCGGGAGTGCGGCCATGGACCTGGTGCCCTGACCGATCAGCAGACGGATGCTGCGGATCGTCTGCCTGATTCCGCCTAACCTGATCTGTCCAGGATAATCGTGGAACCGAGAAGGGGCGTTATCGGAACCGGTTTCATTAGATGGCACCGAATCTCCTGACAGCAACCCACGGCGCTGGACGAACCACCGACTCCGGAAACAGGTCGCCTCAGGCATTCTTCGCGCTGGTCTTCGTGCTCTCGATTCCATTCTGGGTAGTCGGTGCGGCAACCGGAAGGCAGCTGACCGCGGATCTTCCCATAAGCTCGTTCATCTGGATTTGCCCGGTGATCGCGGCTGCGATTCTCGTGTACCGGGTTCTCGGCACCGCAGGCGTGGTCGCGCTCCTGCGCCGATCGTTTGACTACGAGCGGATTCAGGCGCAGGTCTGGTATGTGCCGACCATCCTCTTGCTGCCCGGCATGTACGTCGCAACCTATTGGGTGATGCATGCGCTGGGACTGCCGCTTCCCTCGGCGCAGTTCTCGCTGCTAGCGGCCCTAGCCTGGTTCCTCGCGTACTTCGTGGCCGGTCAGTGCGAGGAGCTGGGCTGGTCGGGCTATGCCCTGGACCCGTTGCAGGCACGCTGGACGGCACTCGGGGCAAGCCTCCTCCTCGGGGCGGTCTGGGTCGCCTTCCACCTCGTGCCGTTGGTGCAGGGTCACCGCTCCCCGGAGTGGATCGCTTGGTGGGCGCTGGCTACGCTGGCGCTGCGGGTGCTCTACACCTGGCTCTACAACAACACTGGCGGCAGCGTCTTCGCCACTGCTCTGTTCCATGCCACCGGCAACCTCGCCCAGATCGGTCCTTTCCTCGACTTCGGCCCGGGCGGCTTCCCGCTGGATGCCCAGCGCATCGCCGCCCTGCTCCTCACGGTGTTGGCGACGGTGGTCACGCTCGTCTGGGGCCTCGCACGTTGACTCGACTGAGTGCGGCGGCCCCCTGTCACTCGTGGCAGAATGGATAAATGATCCGCGTTGCCGCCGTCGCCGATATCCATGCCGGGCCGGAAACCGCGGGATCGCTCGCGCCGCTCCTGGCCGGGCTGCGCGAAGAGGCCGACATCCTCTTCCTGGCAGGTGATCTCACCCGATCCGGGAAACCGGCCGAGGCGGAGGTCCTCGCCGCCGAGCTGGCCGACGTCGGGATCCCCATCGTCGCCGTGCTCGGCAACCACGACTTTCACTCCGACCAGGCCCCGACCATCACCACCATCCTGAAAGACGCCGGGATCCATATGCTCGACCGGAGCAGCATCGTCCTCGATGTCGCCGGACAACGCGTCGCCATCGCGGGCACCAAGGGCTTCGGCGGGGGCTACGACGCCGCGCTGGCCGACGATTTTGGCGAGCCGGAGATGAAAGCCTGGATCCGTCACGCCGAGACGGAGGCGGAAACGCTGGAGGACGTCCTCACCGCGCTCGTCGGCGACGTCCGCATCGTCCTGCTGCACTACGCCCCCATCCCGGACACGCTCGACGGCGAGCGGCTCGAGCTCTACCCCTTCCTCGGCAACTCGATGCTCGGCGAGGCGATCGACCGCTCCGGCGCCGATCTGGTGCTGCACGGTCACGCTCACCACGGATCGCTTGCCGGGACGACCCACGGCGGCGTCCCGGTCCGCAACGTCGCGCAGTCGGTCATCCGCGGCCCGTACGTCGTCTTCAACATCGAGGACGAGGACGAAGACGAGGAGCCTCCCCGCCGCAGCCTGCGGCGCCGGCGTGGCGACCGTGACGGTGATACCCCCGGCGCCGGCCGCGAGCGCGAGCGAGGGAGCAGACGGCCGCGCTGGCTGCGACGCGCCACCCGCATCGACGACCAGGGAGTTCTGGACCGGAAGGGCAGGCGCCGCTGAATTCCTCCGCACCAGTACCTGCCCTCGTGGCGACACTGCACGACCCGCGGGGCGACTTTCTCACGTTCCTTGACCTTGAAGCGGTTTCGACAGCGTTGGGCACGTATCCGCTGGCCGTCGTCGCGGCGTCACCCGGCACCGACGCGCGTGTCACGTCCCGGCTCGATCAGCTCGGCGCCTCCATCGTTCCCGGCGGGCAGGCCGGCGAGGGTCGCCGGGCGGCACTGATGGCGGCAGGCGCCGATCAACCCGCATATTTCTCCTGTGATTTCGACCGCTGGCTGCACTGGGCGCGGTTCTGGTCGGACGAGCTGGCGGCCTTGCCGGAGCGTGTCACGAGACTCGGCGGCAAGCGCATCTTGCCCTGGTACGTCTGCCTGGGGCGCACCGCGCGCGCCTTCGCCACGCACCCGGCCGCCCAGCGGCTACCGGAGGCGGCGACCAACCGCGCGCTGTCGGCGGCAGCCGGTCGCCACCTCGATGCGGCGGCCGGGGCGGCCTGGCTCACCCCGGAAGCGGTGGCGATCGTCCTCGCCGGTTCGCGGGAGCCGACGGCCGCGACCGATCTCGAGTGGCCCGCGCTC
>DASUQU010000113.1:0-3295 GCA_036280495.1 Thermomicrobiales bacterium
CGGCTGGACCCGTGAGAAATCGAGATGATCGGGGACGAAGGGGCCGGGCGCGATCAACCCTGACTCCGCCAGAAACGGCATCACCCGTAATGTGAGCTCATCGAGCGTCAGGACATGGTTGATGTACTGCTGGTTGAACCACCGCAGCTTGTTGTAATCGAAGGTCCCCGGCGAGGGGTTTACCCGCTCCAACGTGAAGGTCTCGAGCAATTCGTCCCGGCTAAGAAGCTCGGTCGTACCGTCGAGACTCCACCCCAGCAGCGCCAGATAGTTCATTAGCGCCTCGGGCAGGTAGCCCTGTGCCCGGAACTCCTCCATCGCCGTCGAGCCGTGCCGCTTGGAGAGCTTGCCGCCACCGGGAGCGAGGATCAATGGCAGGTGCGCGAACTGCGGCGCATCCCAGCCGAAGGCATCGTAGAGGCGGACGTGGATCGGCGCGGTCGGTATCCACTCCTCGCCACGCAGAATGTGACTGATCACCATCAGGTGATCGTCGACGACGTTGGCGAGGTGATAGGTTGGGTAGCCATCCGACTTGAGCAGGATCAGGTCCTCGAGGTTGGCGTTCTGAAAGGCGATCTCGCCCCGCAGCAGATCGACGACTCGCGTCTCGCCAGCCAGCGGCATGCGGAAACGGATGGAGAATGGCATCCCGGCCGCGAGGTTCGACTGCACCTGCTGCGCCGTGAGATCGCGGCAGAAGCGATCGTAGCCGGGCGCTTCCTTACGGGCGGTCTGCTCCTCCCGTACCCGCTGCAGGCGTTCAGGGGTGCAGAAACAGCGGTAGGCGTGCCCCGTCTCCAGCAATTGCGCGGCGTGCTGCCGGTAGAGATCGGTCCGCTCGCTCTGGCGGTACGGCCCCAGCGGGCCGCCGACATCTGGTCCCTCGTCCCACTCGAGGCCAAACCAGCGGAGGATATCGATGATTCCCTGCTCGGCTCCTTCGACGTAGCGGTTACGGTCGGTGTCCTCGATGCGAAGGAGAAAGGCGGCCTCGCGTCCCTCACGCCGGGCTTGACCATGCGCCAGCAGCCAGTTGAAGAGCGCGGTGCGGGCGCCACCGATGTGCAGCAAGCCGGTAGGGCTCGGCGCGAAGCGGACGCGCACGGGCGGGGGATTAGAAGCGGGGTCAGTCATCAAGGAGAGAACCTATTTGCGCTGAAGCGGCCAGACACACGCCGCCGAGTATACGCGGTGTCCTACTTGGCTCTGACACACTCACGGTCCGCTGCATCGAGCCATGCGAGCGTCAGAAATCCAACTGGTTCCGCGGCCAGGGGCATGCCCCGGATGTCGTCATAGCGCAGTTGACCGCCGGCACGAAGCGCTCGACTTGGATCGGGAGCAAATGCGGGAATCGTGTCGCGGTGGTTAGATCGCTGCGGCCACCGTCTGACGCCGCTCCAGGCGGATGCCGCGCACGACCACCCCAATGGCCACGCACCAGATGGCGATGATGGCCAGGTAGGCGGCGATCTGTGGATTGCCCTCGACGCCAATTGTATTGAGGAGCGTGCGGCCGTTGGTCAGCACGATCAGTCCACCGACCGCTGCACCGAGGATGCTTGGGTGAAGCCAGCGGACGAGCCAGGCGGCGATCGGAGCCGCAATGGAACCACCGAGCAATAGCGCCAGGACGACGGGCAGAGCGAAGACTGAGCTATCGAGCGAGACCAGGAAGCCGAGACTGGCGCAAGAGGCGACCACAAACTCGCTCGTCGAGACGGTGCCAATGACCTTGCGCGGTTCCATTCGACCCGACGCGAGCATCGTCGGGGTTGCCAGCGGCCCCCAGCCGCCACCGCCAATCGCATCGAGGAAACCGGCCACGAGGCCTAGTGGCGCGAGCAGCGGCCGTCGCAGCGAGCCCGCGCGGACCTTGACACGTCCGCCCAGGAACGCGAAGCGGACGAGAACGTACGCTCCGAGGATGACCAGGAAGAGGGAGATCCAGGGCCGGGCGGCTTCACCGTCGAGGTTGCTGAGCACGGTTGCACCGGCGAATGCTCCCACCCCGCCGGGAAGAGCCAGCCAGCGGACCGCTTTCCAGTCGGTATTGCCGAGCTTCCAGTGCGCGGTGCCCGAAGCCAGGGTGGTCCCGACTTCAGCCAGATGGACGCTGGCGGAGGCGACCGCTGGGGCCAGTCCGGAAGCGAGCAGCAACGTGGTGGAGGTCAGCCCGTAGGCCATCCCGAGTGCGCCGTCGATGAGCTGAGCGATCAGTCCGAACAGCGCCAGTAGTAAGAACCTCTGCAATCCCACGCCCTGCTTCCTCCCGTAATGTCTACGTGTTTAGTAGACATTGGTGATTTTATCGGGAAACGGGAGTTTGTCAAGGGGTGGCGCGCGGCGAAGGGGTTGGGGATCTCAAGCCGGACATAGCCGCGCGTCTTGGCTGGAATGATTCGTGCATCTACGCGTGGCGATTGCTCTGGTTACGCAATAGTCAATATGTGAAAGGACCCGGCAAATGATGCAGCCTCTCTCACGGAGCGCCGCTCGGGTGGTTGCTCTCATGCTCGTCGCACTGGCGCTGGCCGTGGCCCTCCTCCCGCTCCAGGCGAGCCCGCTTCAGGCCCAAGAGGAGACCGCCGAAGCGGACGCCACCATACGCATCATCCATGCGTCACCCGGCGCCCCGGAGGTCGACGTCCTGCTCGACGGCCAGCCGCTGCTGCAAGGGCTGGCTTCCGGCACCGCCAGCAGCTACGCGACCATGACCCCCGAGGAGCACCGGGTGCAAGTCGTCCCCACGGGGCAAACGGCCGATGCGGCCGTCGTCGACGAGACCATTGACGCGGCACCGGGGCAGGCCTATCTCCTAGCGGTCTTCGGGTTGCTCAACGACATCGGCGGCGATGTCTACGAGGTTGACCTCAGCGAGATCGAGCCCGGCAACGCCCGCGTGCGCTTGCTCAATTTCTCGCCCGATGCCGGGGATGTCGATCTGCTGGAGACCGGTGGTGACGAGTGGTTCGGCAATGTGGGGTTGGGCGAGGCGGCGGACTACGAAGACCTCGCGCCCGGGACCTACAGCGCCGACGTGCGCGGTGAGGACGATCGGGTGCTGCTGACCGTCAGCGAACTGCCGTTCGAAGAGACGCGCGTCTACGACGTCGCCGTCCTCGGCCAGATCGCGGACGAGTCACTCGAGCTGCAGTCGCTGGTGACCACCGTCTCGCCGTCGTGTGCGGAAGTGCTGGGGTTGGAGGGGGCCAGCAGCGATGCCTGCGTGCGCCTCGTCCACGCTGCCCCAGACGCACCGCCGGTCGACGTCTACCTCAATGACGCGCAG
>DASUQU010000114.1:0-14402 GCA_036280495.1 Thermomicrobiales bacterium
GGTCCCTTCGGCGCGCGCGGAGTCGCCGAGATGCCGCTCGTGCCGTTCTTGCCGGCGGTTGCCGCGGCCATCCACGACGCGGTTGGTGTCTGGCTCACCGAGCAGCCGTTCACCCCTGAGCGAGTGCTGGCGGCGCTCTCTGCGTCGGACCGGGTCGCCGGATCAGGCGCCGCGGTCAATGGTTGAAGTCCGTGAACGCGGTCATCTTCTCGTTTTTGGCAAGAATCGGTCATCACTGGGAAGGGAGCATTCGCTTGAGCCAGCTGTTGCGGATCACCGCGGGGCCGTATGAATTCGTGGGCCGCCTGGAAGAAGCGGCCGCGCCGAAGACCTGCGCCGCGTTCCTGCAGCGCTTGCCCTTCCGGAACCAAGTGATCCACGTCCGCAGGAGCGGCGAATCGGCTTGGATTCCACTGGGTGACTTCGATTTCGGTATCGGTTTCGAGAACGCCACCAGCTATCCCGCCCCGGGACAGGTGCTCCTCTATCCCGGAGGCTACAGCGAGACCGAGGTCCTCTTTCCTTACGGGGCCTGCTGTTTCGCCTCGAAGATGGGCCAACTTGCCGGAAACCATTTCCTGACGATCGTCGAGGGGAATGAAACCCTGGCCGCTATCGGCACCATGTGCCTCTGGAAAGGCGCGCAGGACATCCTCTTCGAGCACGCCTAGCGCGAGTGAAGGTGCGAGGTGCAATAATGCGTGCGCTTCTTAATGCCGCGCCGTCGCGGTCTGAAACTCAGCAGTCACGAAGGAGAAGCCGTATGGTCCGGCGGAGTCTTGTCGTTGCGCTCTCCGTGCTGTTCTTGCTCGGGGGGCTCGTCACCTCAGGGGCCGGTGTCAACGCGCAGGACGCCACACCAGCCGGCGAGCCGATTAAGGTCGGCTTCGTCTACGTCGGCCCGGTCGGTGATCTTGGCTGGACCTACGCCCACGATCAGGGACGACTCGCGCTCGAAGAAGCGCTCCCGAACGTCGAGACCGGCTACCAGGAGAACGTCCCCGAGAACCCGGCCGACGCCGAGCGGGTGATTCGCCAGTTTGCTCAAGACGGCTACGACGTCATCTTTACGACTTCATTCGGGTACATGGACCCGACGATCAACGTCGCCCAGGACTTCCCCGATACGACGTTCATCCATATCTCCGGGTTCAAGACGGCAGACAATGTCGGCACCGGGTTCGGGAAGATCGAGGAACCGCGCTTCGTCTCGGGACAGTTGGCCGGAGCAATGACCGAGGCGAACCAGATCGGCTACGTCGCGGCCTTCCCGATCCCGGAAGTCATCCGCGGCATCAACGCTTTCACTCTTGGCGTGCGCGAGGCCAACCCTGAAGCGACGGTAAGAGTAGTCTGGACCAACACCTGGTTCGATCCGGCCAAGGAGCGGGCAGCGGCCGAGGCCCTCCTCGACGGTGGCGCGGATGTAATCGCCCAGCACCAGGACACCGCCGGCCCGCAGCAGGCGGCTGAAGATCGTGGTGTTTATGGCGTTGGCTATAACGCTGACATGTCGCCGCTCGCACCAGACGCCGTCTTGACTTCGGCGATCTGGAATTGGGGTCCGTTCTACATCGACATCGTCGAGAGCGTCATGAACGGCACCTGGGAGTCGGAGCAGTACTGGGGCAGCTGGCAGGATGGGGTCGTCGACATGGCCCCGGTCGCGGACTTCGTCCCGGAAGAGATCCGCACCTCGGTCGAGGAAGAGGTCGCCCGCTTCAAGAGCGGCGAAGAGAACATCTACACCATCTTTACCGGCCCGATCGCGGACCAGACAGGTGAGATCCGCGTCCCGGAAGGGCAATCCATGACCGACGAAGAGCTCCTCAGCATGGACTGGTTCGTCGAGGGTGTCGAGGGCGAAATTCCGAGCTAACGCTTCGGGTGATGGGTAACAGGTATCGGGTGTTAGGGTAACGAAGATGACCCTATCAGCTTCGTCGCATCCCGTCACCCATGACCCATCACCCAACACCTTCGTCCCGCCCGCGGTCGCCATGCGCGACATCAGCAAGCGCTTCGGCCCGGTGGTGGCCAGTGATCACGTCGATTTCGAAGCGTCCTGGGGTGAAGTCCACGCCCTGATTGGAGAGAACGGCGCCGGCAAGTCGACGCTGATGAGCATCCTGGCGGGGCTCTACCGGCCGGACAGTGGCCAGGTCGAGATCGACGGCATGCCGGTCCGGTTGCGGTCACCCCGCGACGCGATCGCGCGCGGCATCGGCATGGTCTACCAGCACTTCATGCTCATCGACCCCTTCACGGTCACGGAAAACGTGGTCCTCGGCGAACAGCGGTCAGGCGTCGATTTGCAGACGGTGCGGGTCGAGCGGGAGCTCGACACACTGAGCGAGCGATATGGTCTCTACGTCGATCCGCGAGCAAGGATCTGGCAGCTCTCGGTCGGTGAGCAGCAGCGGGTGGAGATCCTCCGCCTGCTTTATCTCGGAGCGCGCATCCTCGTTTTCGACGAGCCGACCGCCGTCCTCACCCCGCAGGAGTCCCAGAGTCTATTGCAGACGCTCCGCGGCATGGCGGCGCAGGGCTTCAGCATCGTTTTCATCTCGCACAAACTCGATGAGGTGCTGGAGGTCGCCGACCGCGTCAGCGTCCTACGCAGGGGTCAGATCGTAGGGACGACTCGGGCAGATGAAACTGACCGCCGCACGCTGGCCCGGCTCATGGTGGGACGCGAGCTGGCCGATTTCGTCGAGCATCCTGCCGACGAGCCGCATGAGGCCGTAACTCCGGGGTCGACAGTCCTGGAGCTACGCGGCGTCAACGCCCTTGGGGACAAAGGAGTGCCCGCGCTGCGCGGCGTCGATCTGGAGGTGCGCGCGGGCGAAACCGTTGGTATCGCGGGCGTCGCCGGGAATGGGCAGCGCGAGCTCGCCGAGATCGTGACCGGACTGAGGCCTGTGACCGAGGGGGCCGTCCGGATCGACGGCAAAACGATGACTAACCGGCCGGCGGCGGAAATCGCCCGAGCCGGGGTGGCGCATATCCCCGAAGACCGACTGGCAACAGGGCTGATCGGGGGCATGGACCTTTCCGAAAATGCCATCCTGCGCGAGTATGCGCAGCCGCCGCTCTGCAGCGGTCCGTTCCTATCGAGCAAGGCGGTCGCCGCCTTCAGTGACCGCCTCATTGCCGATCACGACGTGAAGACGCCGGGCCGGTGGGCAAAGCTGCGCACACTCTCAGGTGGGAACCAGCAAAAACTCCTTCTCGCACGCGAGCTGGCCGGTCAACCCCGTCTGATTGTCGCGGTTCATCCCACCCGCGGCGTCGACGTTGGCGCCACAGAAGCGATCCATGACGCGTTGCGGAAGCAGCGAGCGCGGGGCGCCGCCACCCTCCTGATCTCCGAGGACCTGGACGAACTGCTCGCTCTCTCGGACCGTATCGCCGTCCTCTTCGATGGACGCGTGATGGGTGTTCTGCCCGCCCGTGGAGCCAATCCGGAGGAGATCGGTCTCCTGATGGCCGGAGTCGGGAGTCGGGAGTTGGACGTCGGGACTGATGTCTAGCCGTCTCGCCGTCTCGCCGTCTCGCCGTCTCCGCATAGAGCGGGTACCGGCGCCTTCGCGCTGGGCGATCGCGCTCGTCACCCTGTTGTCGTTCGTGCTTGCTCTTCTTTTTGGAGGGATTGTTCTCGCCCTGGCCGGGGAGAACCCGATTCTGGTCTACGGGTCGATGTTCTCGGGCGCCTTCGGCGACTGGAACGGAGTCGCGGAAACCCTGGTCAAGACCACTCCCCTCCTGCTTGCCGGACTGGGCGTCTCCATCGCGTTCCGGATGCAGCTCTGGAACATCGGCGCCGAGGGGCAGATCTACTGGGGAGCCATCTTCGCCACCGGGTTGGCCCTCTTCGTGATTCCCGGCGCCTCGGGCTGGCTGCTGGTGCCGGGCATGGTCGCCGCGGGCCTGCTCGGCGGCGGGCTCTGGGGATTGATCCCGGGCGCGCTCCGGGCCTGGTTTGGGGCCAGCGAGATCATTACTTCGCTGATGCTCAACTACGTCGCGATCCTCTTCAGCGAGTATCTGGTCCACGGTCCCTGGCGGGACCCGCAGTCGTTCGGATTCCCGGGCACGCCATCGCTGCCGGCCGCGGGCTGGCTTGCCAACTGGGGAACGACCCGAGTCCACCTCGGACTTCTCTTCGGACTCATCGCCGCTTTCGTCCTCTGGATCGTTCTGCGGCGAACCCGCTGGGGATACGAGATCGGCGTCATGGGCGCGAACCCTCGTGCCGCGCTTTACGCCGGGATGCCGACCAAGCGCACGATCCTCCTCGTGATGGCGCTTTCAGGCGCTCTGGCCGGGCTGGCCGGGATGAGCGAAGTTGCCGGCATCGGCCATCAGCTGCAACGTAATCTCTCGCCGGGCTACGGCTACGCCGCAATCATCGTGGCCTGGCTGGGGCGACTACACCCCTTCGGCGCGGTGCTGGTTGCCTTCCTGTTGGCCGCGCTCACCGTTGGCGGAGACCAGATCCAGATGTCCCTTGGCCTGCCGGCGGCCATCGCTCCCATGCTCCAGGGCACAATTCTCTTCTTCCTCCTCGGCGGCGACATCTTCACCCGTTACCGCATAACGCGGGTGATGGATGATGGGTGATGGGGTGGTAGGGAGCTTGGTTTCGCAGGATTCGAGGATGGGAGTGGTGCACCCCCGAAGTGGGAGTCGCAGGCGTTGCCCCTACATGACATCTTGCCATCTCACCTTCCTTTTCACGACCCACGACTCACGACTCACGACTCCTCTCGCCGTCTCGCCATGACCGACATCCTCACCCCAGGGTTCATCGTCTCCGTGCTGGCGGCCGCCGTGGCCGCGGGTACCGCAATCCTCTTCGCCTGTCTCGGCGAACTGATCACGGAGCGCGCTGGGGTCCTCAATCTTGGTATAGAAGGCATCATGCTCATGGGCGCCCTCTCAGGTGCCGGGGCCTGCATCTGGTCAGGGAGCGCCTGGGTCGGGGCCGCGGTGGCGATGGCAACCGGGGCGGCCATGGCCGCTATCCACGCGCTCTTGTGCGTCGGTCTCCGTGCCAATCAGGTCGTCGCGGGTCTGGCGCTGACCATTTTCGGTGCCGGGCTCTCGGCATTTCTCGGCCGCGACATCGTAGGCCTACCGCCACCGAGCGCGTTTCGCCGCCTCGACATCCCAGTGCTGTCCGAGATTCCCGTTCTGGGCCGGATACTTTTCCAGCAATCAGCGCTCGTCTATATCTCCCTCGCGCTGGTTTGTATCCTGTGGTGGTTCATCTATCGCACGCGAGCGGGCCTGCGGCTGCGCGCGATCGGCGAGCGACCCGAGGCGGCCGATGCTATGGGCGTCGACGTGGCCCGGCTACGGGCGCTCTACGTCGTCGGCGGCGGTGCGCTGGCCGGTCTCGGTGGCGCGGCTCTCTCGCTAGGCACGAATCCCGGCTGGACGGAAGGGATGACGGCTGGCCGCGGCTGGATCGCGGTGGCGCTGGTCATCTTCGCCGGTTGGAATCCAGCGCGAGCCGCCCTCGGAGCCTACCTCTTCGGTGGTGTCGAAGCAGGGCAGTTTCGCCTCCAGACCGCGGGCGTCGACCTCTCACCATTCTTCCTGAACATGCTGCCCTACCTCTTCACCATCCTGGTGCTCGTGCTGTCGACGCGAGAGGCGACCCGGCGTGTGCTCGGCGCGCCCGCGGCGTTGGGTCGCGCATACGATCGCGAGGACCGAGGTTGACGAGCGCGGCATCAGGATCAGGTCCCTTTCCTACCTCCGCGCGATGAAGACCAGGGTCGTGTCTTCGGCTGTGGGGTTCCTCGCCCTGTAGCCAGGACGTACTGAGACATCCGCGAACCCCGCGTTCGCGAGCATGAGCAGGATCTCATTGGGGAAGTACAGGTTCTCGTGCAGGAGCCGGTCCTCGTGCGTCACGAGCCGACCCTCACGCCACAGCTCAGCTCGCATCTCCAGTGTCAGCCGCTGTTCCATTGGATCGAGATCGACGACTCTCGCGCGGAGTTCGATCTCATCCCCGTTGGCCGTCTGTTTGCGAGTCCCCGCCTCGGGCCAGGGCTCCGGCAGTCGCTGGCGTTGCTCAGGAAGCCAATATGACCAGTGGTGTGGATTGTCGTTAGGGAGATAGTGACTCAAGACGAGCGTTCCTCCTGGAACGAGATGGTCGTAGCAGCGCCGCAAGCCGCCGCATCCCGGTCGCGCCGTCCACCGATCCCAAAAGAGTCGCAGATATAGATCGTTCGATAGCTCCGCGGCAGATCGAGTTCGTGCATCGCCGGCTCATAGAGCCTCGCAGTCAGTCCCTGCCGAGCGGCGCCTTTCCGGCGGTAGGCGCGCATATCGGGCGAGATGTCGCAGCCGTCGATGTCCAGGCCGGCGCTCACCAGGGGAAGCAGGATGCGCCCCGCGCCGCAGGCGAGATCGAGCGCCGGCTGGCCATTCTCCTCGACGAAGCGCCGGTAGAAGGCGAGCTCGTCCGGGTCGAGTGTGTTGAACTCGGCCCACCACCGGGCGACCAGACCGTAGTGCCAGGTCTGCGGTTGCTCGTTCACAAGACGCGTCCTTGTCGCGATGTCGACTCTCGACCGAAGTCTCTGCTTCTGGTCTGGTCTATCATGAGCGCGTCGCTTCACGGCCTGGACGGCGGCTCGTTCGGCGCCCACCCGCTTCCGGAGGAAAGAGACACTTGGTCAGTCCGAATCTCACAGTGTCACCGCTGCCGCGCTACACCCGGCCGCGCGAAGAGACCGTCGTCACTCCTCAAGAAGAAATTATCCCGTTCGCGCAAAGCGACGTCGCAATTGACCAATCACCGCTCAGCGCCGGCTCGCGTGCCCTGCTGCGAGGTCTTCTCCGTGTCGGCTCGACGCGGATGTTTCCCGGAGGTGGCGCCGGAATCGAATACGGCGGTCTGCTCAAGACAGCGGCCCGTCCCGATTACATCGCCGCTCACGTGCAGGAGGCGGCCAGCCATCTGCGTGAGTGCCAGACCGATCTGCTCCTCGTTCCGGGCATGTCAGGGTATCCCGTTGGGGCGATGTACGCGCTTGCCGCGAACACCCCCGCCCTGTTACTCAAGAAGTCGAAGCTGGGCGACGCCAATCCGAACGCCTATCCGGCCGGTGCCTTCGTCATCCCTTCCTACACGGGAGAGGGCGACGTGGTTATGCACGCCGATCCCGCGGCCGTCGAAGATATCATCGCCACCATCGTGGCACGCAAGCTGGCGGAACAGACCGACCAGCCGGTCATCGAGCTCGATCTCCGCGTGGCCGGTGCCGACGACATCATCGACAAGGCGACGATGAGTCAGGCCGTCAGTGAAAGCGCTGTCGTCATCGGCGAGGAGGCGATCGGGCGCTGCCTGGCTGAGCACCGAGCCAAGACCGACGATCAGCGCCCGGCGAACATCCAGGTTTCGGTCGTTGCCTGGGTCACTCCGTTGATCAAGAGCTACAACCGTCCGCGCGAACACCTCTGGCAGTCATTCAAACTGCAACCGTTCGCTGGACTCGATCTCTATACCGTCCACCTCGAGCCGCCGGCGATCGGCGTAACCGGGGTCGGTTGCGTCGGTTTCTCCGCCAACGGAGCCAGCTCCAACTAACACCCCAAATTTTTGGTACCTTGACCTCATCTGCCGGATTTGCCGGTCCGCCCGCGGCGGTCCGTGAACCGCCCGAACAGAGGAGGTTACATCGCTATGGCTTTCGAGCTTCCCCCGCTGCCGTACGCTTATGACGCTCTGGCACAATCCATCGACGAAGAGACGATGCATCTGCATCATGACAAGCACCATGCGACTTACGTCAACAATCTAAACGCGGCCACCGAAGGCACCCCGTTCGCCAACATGAGCATCGACGAGCTGGTGCGGAACCTGAACATGGTGCCCGACGATAAGCGGACGGCAGTCCGCAACAATGGCGGCGGCCACTACAACCACTCGATGTTCTGGGAGATCATGCGGCCCGGTGGCGGTGGCGCGCCGCAGGGTCAGATCGCCCAGGCGATCGATGACTCCTTCGGTGGATTCGATGCGCTGAAGACCGAGTTCAACAAGGCCGGCGCGGGCAGGTTCGGCTCCGGCTGGGTCTGGGTGATCATCGGCTCGGACGGCAAGCTCGCAGTTGTCTCTACCCCGAATCAGGACAACCCTCTGATGTCCGGAATCGTCGAGACGACCGGCTTCCCGGTATTCGGGAACGACGTCTGGGAGCACGCCTACTATCTCAAGTACCAGAACCGGCGTCCCGAGTATCTCGAGGCGTGGTGGAACGTCGTCAACTGGGACAAGATCAACGAGCGCTACAACACTGGTCTCACCAACATGAACCGATAGATCCCCGCGCGCATTTTTCGTACGAGGCATGGAAGCATCGAGGGCGGCCGACCGGCCGCCCTCGATGTTCTTCCGGGACATTCACCGGCGCACCGGCCCGGCACGTACCTCATCTCTTGGCGCGTCGTCGCCAGCGGCCGCGGTCGCCGGGAGTGTAATCTCGCTGCGCCGGCGGGATCGCCGCCTCGTCGACCATCGGTTGCAGGACCACGATCTGGGCCGCGAGGCGGCGGGCAACCGTCTCCGCGAAGCGCGGGTCGAGCCGGACAAGTTGCTCGGACTCGAAGAGGTGACCCCAGGAGCTCGTCCAGCGCTCCAACTCGATCTGCGGACCAAGGAGATGTTTGATCTCGACGATGCGCTGATCGAAAAACGCGAGGTACGCCGTCGTACTGGCCGGTCCGTCCTCGAAATGGAGTCCAATCTCGACGCGTCCTCGCGCTCCGTCGGGCCAGACTTCGAAGTGAATCCGATCGTTGCCATAGTCGAGTTTGAGCAACATCGGGTTCACGCGATGTCGGAACCGCGCCAGCTCCGGCGGTAGGTTTGCTCGCGCATCCGCCACGACCGCCGCAAAGAAATCGCGCCGGTTGAGACTGGTTGGACGACTGACCGAGCCGTCAACGAGTGTCACCGTAACCTGCTCGTAGTCCGGTTACCGAGGCTGGCACGCCCAATGCAGTACGCCATGCCGTGAGTGTAGCGGCACGGCCGGCTCCACTCGAGTGGCGGTCTCACGCTAGATAGATGTCGGAGTACAATGCGGGAACCGCATGCAAGGTCCGCGTCGTTCGCTTGGACGCAACGCGGCTTCCTCCGGTGCGTTGGAGCGAACAATGCCCTTGAATTCTCCATCCAGATCGTTAGGTGACAAGCTTGCGGACCTCCTTGATCGGCTGGTCGGTGGTCTTGCCCAGCCGCTGCGTCCGGCGCCAGCGCCGGTTCCCGTACCGGTGCGCCGTCCCGACGCGGCGCCCGGCGCGCGAATCCGCCGCTAACCGCCTCTAGGATTCACGCGTCCTCCGGGCGACTCCTACACGTTTCCGTGTAAAATCTCCGCGGCCACGCACGCCTTGCGCGTGTCGTGGCATTGGTGTGTTCGTTAGAGCACGGCCACGACTGTCATACCAGCGATCTCCGATTTGCTGGGCTTTCGGGGTGTCTTGTCACTTAGAGCACTGGGCTGTGCCAAAGGTTTTGGTAGCCGCTAGCGCGAGGTAGAGACGGATTATGGAAGGCCAGACGGCAAGCTCGCTGATCGTCGGCGTACCGCGTGAAACCGCTCCTGGCGAGCGCCGCGTGGCGATGACTCCCGACGCGGTCAAGCGGCTCACGGCCAGCGGCGTCGTTGTAAAGATTGAAAGTGGCGCAGGGCTGGCATCGGGACACAGCGACGATGCGTATGCCGCCGCCGGCGCCGCGATCGCAGCCGACGCTGCAGAGGCTTTCGACGCTCAGGTCGTCATCAAAGTGCAGAAGCCGAACGACAGCGAGGTTGCTCTGCTTCGGTCCGGCGCGACATTGATCGCTCTCCTGCAACCGATGGCCAACATCGACCTGATCCGTGATCTCGCCGGGCGCGGCATCACGGCCTTCAGCATGGATGCCATCCCGCGCACGACACGCGCCCAGTCGATGGACGTCCTCTCCTCGCAGGCCACCGTTGCCGGTTACAAAGCCGTCCTCATGGCTGCAGACAGCCTGCCGAAGTTCTTCCCGATGCTCACCACCGCGGCCGGCTCGATCGTCCCGGCTAAGGTGCTGGTGGTGGGAGCGGGCGTGGCCGGACTTCAGGCCATCGCGACCGCCCGTCGTCTCGGCGCAGTCGTCGAGGCGTACGACACACGCCCCGTGGTCAAGGAACAGGTCGAAAGTCTGGGCGCTAAGTTCGTCGATATTCCTGTCGACACGAGCGATGCACAGTCCGCAGGTGGCTACGCCAAGGAAGTCTCGGCGGAGACGCTGCGCAAGCAGCAGGAAGTCCTCGCCGACCATGCGGCCAAATCTGACGTCGTCATCACAACAGCCGCGGTTCCAGGACGGCCGGCGCCACGCCTGATCTCGCGGGACACGGTCGAGCGCATGCGCCCGGGGTCGGTCATCGTCGATCTCGCCGCGGAGACCGGTGGCAATGTCGAACTGACCCAAGCCGGCGAAACCGTTGAGCACAATGGCGTCAAGATCATGGGCCAGCTCAACTTACCCAGCACTATGCCGGTCCATGCCAGCCAGATGTACGCGAAGAATATCCAGAATCTGCTCGATCTGCTGATCAAGAACGGCAAGCTCGATCCGGACTTCGAGGACGAGATCGTCAAGGGCACGGTCATTACGCGCGGCGGCGAGGTCGTCCACGAGATGACGAAGCAGCGGGTGACGGAGCAGAACGCTCCTGTCCAGAAGCCGGCGGACACCCAGAGTGCCGCCTCGGCCCCGGATCGAGAGCAACGTGACGACGGCTCAGGTGCAACCCCGGCAGCGGCCGGCACCACACCGGACACCGCCGCCGCGGGAGTCCGGGATTCCACAGCGTAGGTAGCTGACCAGACTGATTTCCGGGGTCCGGCGCCCGACTTGGTGGACCCATTTCGATATGGAGGATACGGGGAAAAAATGTTAGCCCTGAGACCTGGATTCTTCCTCATGCAAGTGACGACGGATTCCCTCGAGACGACGCTCAGCGACGATGCGACGGTGCTGCTCCTCACCATCTACGTGCTCTTGCTGGCCATCTTTCTCGGCTTCGAGTTGATCGGCCGGGTGCCCGCTACGCTGCACACGCCGTTGATGTCGGGCACGAACGCCATCCACGGCATCGTCGTGCTGGGGGCGATGATCATCCTCGGCAGCATCGAGGGCTCATCCCTCCTGGACAACGTGCTGAAGCTTCTGGCGTTCATCGCGGTGGTGCTCGGCTCGGCCAACGTCTTCGGCGGCTTCGTCGTCACCGACCGCATGCTTGAGATGTTCAAGCGGAAACCCGCCGCAGGGAAGAGCGCCGGGGCGGGAGGCAAGTAATGGACTCGATTCTCGAGAACCGGGTCGTGCTGATCAATATCGCGTATCTCATCGCCGCGGTCTGCTTCATCGTTGGCCTCAAACTGCTCAGCTCCCCGGCGACGGCGCGGCGGGGCAACCAGATTGCCGCGCTGGGGATGACGATCGCGGTCGTCGCGACGTTGTTCCTGCCTGGCATGCACAACATCTGGCTGATTTTGGTCGGTCTCGCCATCGGCGCCGTGGCCGCGGTCTATCCGGCGCGCTCGGTCAAGATGACCGCCATGCCCCAGATGGTCGCCATCTTCAATGGCATGGGCGGCGCGACCGCGGCGCTCGTGTCCCTGGTCGAGTTCCAGCACAAGGCGAATATCGGCCGCGGCGAGATCGTCTCGATCGTGCTCGGCGTGATCATCGGTTCGATTTCGTTCTCCGGCAGCATGATTGCCTTCGGCAAGCTGCAGGAGCTGATCTCAGGTCGCCCCATCTCCTACCCGAATCAGCAATTGGTCAACGCCATCATCGGCATCGTCGTCATCGCGCTCGCCGTCATCGTTGTCGCTCTCGGGCAGGCAAGCGTCAGTTACGCGCTCATCGTCCTCCTCTTCCTGACCGCTCTGGTGCTCGGTGTTCTGACCGTGCTCCCGATCGGCGGCGCGGACATGCCGGTCGTGATCGCCGTCCTCAACTCGATGACGGGTGTCGCGGCGGCACTGACCGGTTTCGTGCTCAACAACCAGGCCCTGATCATCGCCGGCATCCTGGTCGGTGCGTCCGGTGCCTTCCTCACCTTGTTGATGGCTCGGGCCATGAACCGCTCGGTCAGCAACGTGCTCTTCGGCGCCTGGGGCGCGGCCGCAGCCGGAGGTGGCGGGGGCGAGGCCGCGGCGGACTTGCCAATGCGTGAGGTGACCGCTGATGATGCGGCCGTTCCCCTGGCTTACGCCGATAACGTCATCATCGTTCCGGGGTACGGTCTGGCGGTGGCCCAGGCCCAACACGCGGTGCGCGAGCTGGCGGAGACGTTGCAGGAACGGGGAGTACAGGTCCGGTATGCCATTCACCCCGTCGCGGGGCGCATGCCAGGTCACATGAATGTCCTCCTTGCCGAGGCAAACGTGCCCTACGATGACCTCTATGAGATGGAACAGATCAATGAGGACTTCGCCAACACCGACGTCGCCATCGTCGTTGGCGCCAATGACGTCACGAACCCGGCTGCTCGCGACGACCCGAGCAGTCCGATCTATGGGATGCCGATCCTGAACGTCGACCAGGCGAAGACGATCTACGTGTTGAAGCGCGGCCGGGGTGCGGGGTTCGCCGGGATCGAGAACATGCTCTTCCACGACCCGAAGACCGCGATGCTCTTCGGGGACGCCAAGGACTCCCTCAGCAGGCTGAACGCCGCCGTCCGAGAAGCCTGACCGATTCGCTGGGGGCGAGTCCTGATGCGCTGTTGAAAACCGCCGTGCCGCCTCTTCCCAACTGTCGATCCCACCACATAAGATAGCGGGTAGCCCCGCGGAAGATCTCCGGTCGACGCCGCCGTGGTGGAGGGCGATCATGGGACAGAATTCTGCCGTTGCCGGTACAGCGGGTGTGCCGCGTGGCGGCCTGGAAGGCTACTTCCGTCTTCGGGAGCACGGAACCGACGTCCGGACGGAGGTGCTTGCCGGGCTGACGACCTTTGTCGTCATGTCCTACATCATTGCCGTCAACCCGGCAGTGCTGGCCGCCGCCGGACTCGACGTGCGCGCGCTCGCCACCTCGACCTGCCTCGTCGCCGGCCTCCTCTCCATCGTCATGGGGCTTTACACGAACCGGGCCTTCGCGCTCGCTCCTGGTCTGGGCCTCAACGCCATCGTCGCCTACAACCTCGTAGGTACCTTGGGCCTCACCCCGGCGGAGGCAATGGGGATTGTCGTCGCCGAAGGGGTGCTGATCACGGTCCTGGTGCTGCTAGGCATCCGCAAGTACGTCATGGACGTTGTTCCCGCCGCACTGAGCCGGGCGATCGCCGTCGGTATCGGGTTATTCATCTTGTTCATCGGGTTGCGCAATGCCGGTGTGATCACCTTCATTCCCGGGCAAACCGGAACTGTCGACGGCTTGCTCACCTTGACGCCCTTGAACTCCTGGCCGATTTTCGTGGCCATGGTCGGATTGCTGATCACGATCGTACTGGTGGCGCGCAGGTTCCCTGCCGCTATTCTCGCCGGCATCGTTATAGCTACGATCATCGCCTTTCTCGTGCCGGGCGACGTGGCCCAATTGCCGGCTGAACCAATGGCCGGACCGGACTTCTCGCTGGTTGGCCAATTCAGATTTGGCTTCTTCGCCAAATTGGGCCTTCTCACCGCGGTGTTGACGATCATCAGCTTTATGCTGTCCGACTTCTTCGACACTATGGGTACCCTGATCGGCGTCGGCAGCGAGGCCGGCTATCTCAACGACAGGGGAGATCTGGAAGACGCCCAACGACCACTTCTGGTCGACTCCCTCGGCGCAGTGACCGGTGGTCTCGTCAGCGCGTCGTCGGCGACCACCTATATCGAGTCTGCCGCCGGCGTCTCAGTTGGCGGACGGACCGGACTCGTCTCGGTGGTGACCGGGGTGCTTTTCCTGCTCGCCCTCCCCTTTGTCTCACTCGTCGGAGCGATCCCGGCGGTGGCAACCGCTCCGGCGCTGATCGTGGTCGGCGTGCTCATGGTTGGCGTGCTCTCGGAGGGAGCGGCGGGCCAACCGGCGACTATTGACTTTCGGAACCTGGAGGACGCCGTGCCGGTGGTCCTGACGATGCTGGTGATGCCGCTAACCTTCAGCATCACGAACGGTATCGGCGCCGGCTTCGTCAGCTACGTGCTGGTCAAGCTGGCCAGCGGCAAGGGACGGGAGGTTCATCCGGCACTCTACGTCGTCGCCGCGTTATTCCTGATCTACTTCCTGCGCTGGGCGCTGTTCAACGCCCGGTTCTGAGAGGCGAGGAGGCGAGAAGTAGCGTTCGGCAGTTCGTTCGTCCGCTCCGCGGTACGGGTAACCCGCCAACCAACCT